>NZ_JBARMD010000631.1:0-8693 GCF_049802275.1 Occallatibacter sp.
TTGGCGCGGCCAACCTGGTTGCAGGTGAGGATGAAGCGCTGGAAACCGAGAAGCGTGTTCTGGCAAATGCCGAGAAGCTCTACGCAGCCGCAATGAGCGCCTTCGATCAGCTCTATGAAGGCGGAGCATCCGCCGAAGCCGCATTGCGTGCGGCGGGCAAGAATCTGGATGAGCTGGCGCGATACGATAGCAAGTTCAACGAATACTCGCAGCAGATTGAGTCGGCGCGCGCGATCGTGGGCGATGTCAGCGCCACGCTGCGCGACTACGCCGAGCGCATCAATGCTTCCCCTGAGCGGCTGGCAGAGATTGAAGACCGCCTGGCGCTGCTCGACCGGCTGAAACGGAAATACGGCAAGACCGTGGCCGACGTGATCGCACTTGGCGAGGACGTGGCGCGCAAGCTGGCGGAAGTTGAAGATCGCGATGAGACGCTGAAGGTGTTGCGCGCGGCGCTTGCGAAGTCCGCGGAGGCCTACAAGCAGGCTGCAGGATCGTTGTCCGATCAGCGCAAGACGGCCGGCGCAAAGCTGGCCAAACTCGCCGAGACGCAGATCAATTCGCTGGCAATGAAAGTTCGCTTTGAAATCTCAGTCTCCACCAATAAAGAGGAGGACGCGTGGACCGCGCATGGCTGGGATGAAGTTGAGTATCGCATCGCGACGAATCCCGGCGAGCCGTTAAAGCCGCTGCACGAAATCGCCTCGGGCGGCGAGATGTCGCGCGTCATGCTGGCGCTGAAGGTTGCTGTCGAAGAAGCAGCGTCCAAATCCAGGAAGAAACTGCCCACGCCGCGCACGCTCGTCTTCGATGAGATTGACATCGGCATTGGTGGCCGAGCGGCTGATGCCGTTGGTCAGAAGCTGAAGGCGCTGGGCCGCGCGCAGCAGGTGCTGTGCGTAACGCATCTACCGCAGATCGCCGCCTTTGCCGATCAACACTTCGTCGTCGAGAAAAAAGAAGACCACGGCCGCACCAAGATGCAAATCCGCCTGCTCGACGATCGTGCCCGCACCCACGAAGTGGCGCGGATGCTCTCCGGTGCGAAGGTGACTGAGACGAGCCTGCAGCACGCCGCACAGATGATCGCTACCAGCCGCTGACCCGCAGCCGTGCGGAGTGGGGTCCAATTCCGCGGTTCATAGGCAACCCCCCATCCTGCAGAGCCTCTCCAACCTCAAGGGCGCGAGCAGCAAAGCGTGTCACACTTCCGCAAGCAGCGGGAGTTGCATATATTCGCACCCACGCACGCGATTTAAAACCGTATCTAGACATAAAGCAGGAGGACCCGGGTCATGAACATGCAGGATCTCACCCCTACCCAGATCGCGTTAATCATTGCCGTCATCGTGGTGGTTGTTGCCTTTATTGCTTTCTATCTTCGGCGGCGGCGCACAGACAACCTTCGTCAGCATTTCGGCCCCGAATACGATCGCGCTGTCGCCGAGGGTGGCGATCGCAGTCGCGCCGAGGCCCGGCTTGAAGAGCGCACCGAACGCGTAAAGAAGTTTCACTTGCGTCCGCTTACAACCGCCGATCGCGCGCGGTACACCGAGCAATGGGACCGCGTGCAGGCTCACTTTGTGGATGCACCAGCGGGCGCGGTGGCGGAGGCCGATCAGTTGCTGGGCGACCTGATGGCGACCTGCGGTTATCCCATGGGTGACTTTGAACAACGTGCTGCTGACATCTCGGTCGAGCATCCCATCGTGACGCAGAATTACCGTGCTGCCCACGAGATCGCACTTCGGCAGGCCAGCGGACAGGCCAGCACCGAAGATCTGCGCCGTGCCATGATTCACTATCGGGCACTCTTCGACGACCTGGCCAGTCAGCCAAAGGAGAATACCGTCGTCGATCGCAAACCGGTCGCCGCCGCCGATCGTACCGACTACAACCAACCGCCTGTTCGCGTGCGGCGCGGCTGATCACGGTTTTTCTCCAGCGAACTGACAGGAATCTGCGCGATTCTTGCATCGTCGTCGGAACCGGATAGATGCTGATCTGAACTGGGGACAGGAATAACTATCAAGGCTCGGCGTCGGCGCGGCAGGCGCCACCCAGATTTGCAGCTTGCCGCGACGTCGGGCAACATTTCTCACACTCACGAGTGCTCCGCGAAGTTATCCCTGACTTCGCGCCTTCTAAATGACGAAATCTTCATTTCTTGCAAGGGTTTCCAGCCTTCCAATTGCGTGATCGCTGCGTCATACTCATTCTCGTCTGAAAGTTCGAAAGAATCTCCTCCCCGCGACCCATCAGGAGAAGCTCTCATGTGGATTCAAAAGCGAAGGTTCGCCGCCACGATGCGAGCATTCCCGCTTTTCTTTCTTCTCGCGGTTCCGGCGTTCGCGCAAACCTACACTCTTTCAGGCAAAGTTAGAGATTCGGCAGGCCACGCCGTTCCCAGTGCCACGGTCTCGGCAAAGAGTGTCGCCACCGGAATATCCTTTACCGCCGAGACGAATTCCGATGGCATGTATTCTATCCACGATCTTGCCGGCGGCGACTATCAGGTGTCGGCCGTTGCGGGCGAGTTGCAGGCCCCGCCCATCAAAGTGACGCTGGCCGCTGCGCAAACCACCGACCTCACCGTGAGCCCAGCGCCCAAGGGCGTCGAAGCGCTTCCCAACGCGCCCCAGCAGCAGCAAAGCCCTCCAGCAAATCCCAATGCTCCATCACTGTCCGACCTTGGCTTCACAACGCAGGAAACGCAGGCCAACGCCCAGTTGCAGGCCCGGCTTGCCAAGCGAACCGAAATGCTGAAGATCCACCAGCGCCTGGGATTAATCACGGCCATCCCCATGGCCGCTACGCTCATTACCGGTCCAATGGCCAAGGCCAAAGGCAAGAATGGAGAAACAATCACCGAGCCGACGCAGGCGAATCTCGATTTTCACGCTGCCCTTGGCGGGTTAACCACCGCGCTTTACTTCACCACAGCGTCTTATGCGATCTTCGCCCCCCGCATTCCTAACAATCCCAAGCACGGCGGCATTCGCTGGCACGAAGCCTTGGCCTGGGTTCACGGACCCGGCATGATCCTTACGCCGATACTCGGTTACATGGCATATCAGCAGGAGAACTCTGGTGAGAAGGCGCATGGCTTTCCGGCGCAACACGGCACCGTTGCCTGGATTACCGCGAGCGCTTATGGCGCGTCCATTATTGCTGTTTCCTGGCCGATCCACCTCAAGTTCTGGGAGAAGAAATGATCAGGGAGAATGGCGGCACACGGTTTTTGAATCGTGCCAAAGCATGCAAACAATGGGGTCTTGTATCAGGGCACGACTTCAGTCGTGCCGAAAGAAGCATGAGAAAGGAGCGGGCTTTAGGCCCTGTGTTTCTGGTGCGCAATGCCAAGCCAGCCATAGTCTGCGTGGCGCTTCTTGCAACCGCGCTTTTTTCTGCTCCCGTCTTCGCCCAGCCCGACACGCAGTATGTCCTTCAGCAATCAAGCCTCACCTATCACATGTCGCACCCGATGCACGAAGTCGACGGCACCAGCCATGCCGCAAGAGGGAAGGGAATCTGCCACGCCGGCCAATGCGATTTCCTGATTGCCGCGCCCGTCAAGTCCTTCGACTCCGGCGATACCAATCGCGACCTGCACATGCTCGAAGCCACGCGCGGCGCGCAGTTTCCCATGATCCAGGTGCGTACCCATTTTCCCGAGTCAGAAAGCACCGCATCAACCATCTACGCCGATCTTGAAGTGCAGTTTGCGGGCCAGACCGCGCATTACACCCATGTGCCGTTCCAGAGGACACAGCAGGGTAGCGCCGTTCGCATCGTCGGAACCGTTCCCGCACTCTGCTCCGACTTCAAGATCGACCGCCCTTCGTTTCTAACCGTGGCTATCAAGAATGAGATTCCGGTACACGTCGATACCACGTGGCAGAAACAATAGCCTTCTGGGTGAGCGTCTCGCCATTGAAGCCTGCAAATAAAACTTCGCCATAATTTGTAGGCGATCAATGTGATCTCCTCTCATTTCTTTCTGTGGCCTGAAGAATGGCTACCCAGCTAGGCGCGCGCAGAATCAACGGCTTGCCGGCTAATATGACGCAGGATCGGCTTGAGCTGTAAGTGTGTGATGTTGATACCCGTTGAGCTAAGTCACAGCGTGAGAACGCTGTAAGCGCGTCGCTGGAAGATGAGGCGCTGACAAAATCTTGACTTCCTTATGCGCCAGCACGGGGGTATCATGGGAATCTCTGTTTTGATTACTGAAGTACTGAGCAAGTTGTTCTATCGAGCGCATGGAACAATGTGCAAACTAGCTGGAGCGGAAACCCCCACCGATGAACAGCGGACGTGTCGAAGAGAAGGTTCGGGAAGCTGAACTGGTTGAGGTGGTCGACGACTCACCTTCAGAGGAAGCGTTGCGCGCTCGCGCCGAAGCCGCCCTGCGCGAAAGCGAGCTGAAGTATCGCACGTTATTCGAGTCAATCGACAACGCGATCACGGTGCTTGAAGTGCTCTATGACGAACGCGGGGTAGCCTCTGATCTTCGCTTCGTTGAGTCCAATCGATTCTTCGAGAAGCAGACAGGTCTGACGAATCATCTTGGGAGAACAACGAGTGAATTGCTCCCAAATCTTGAGGACTCGTGTATTCAGGCCTACGCCGGCGTTGTCGAAACTGGCGAATCGGTTCGCTTTGAAAGCTTTTCGCACGATTTCGGTCGTTGGATCAGCATCTTCGCTTCGCGCGTGGGTGGCGAAGGCAGCCGCCTCGTCAATGCCGTCTTCTACGACATCACCGAGCAAAAACAGGCTGAGGCGGATCTGCTCGAGAAAGAAGAGCGGCAGGCCTATCTATTGAAACTGAGCGATGCGCTCCGAGAGCTTTCGGATCCCATCAAGGTTCAGGAATTGGCAAGCCGGCTGCTGGGCGAGCAATTGCAGGCGGACCGTGTCTTCTATTCCGAGATGGATGAAGCACGGGGCCAACTTCGCGTTGAGCGGGATTTTGCGCGGGAGGGTGTGCCGAGCCTGGCGGGTTCCTATCCGCTGGAAGCATTTGCCTGGATCGAACAGTCGACGCAGAAGGGCCATCCGGCGGTAATCAATAACGTCCGGACGTCGCCGTTGATTTCAGATACTGGCCGCGAGGTAATTCTCGGAACCCTGGTACACGCTTTCACTTGTGTTCCGATGTTGAAAAATGACCGGAGGGTGGCTGCATTGTGCGTGGCGCAAAGGGAGCCTCGGGTCTGGAAGCCGGCAGAAATTGAGCTGGTCAAGGAGACAGCAGAACGGACGTGGGCTGCGCTGGAGCGGTCCCGGGTAGAAGCCGCACTGCGCGCAAGCGAAGGGAAATATCGCACCCTGTTCGATTCCATCGATCAAGGCTACGCGCTGCTGGAAGTGGTTTACGACGCGAACGGATTGGCCAGCGATTTGTTCTTTCACGCGACCAACCGTGTTTTCGAAAAGCAGACCGGCTTGTCGGACTATCTCGGAAAGACGGCGCGGCAGCTGAATCCGAACCTTGAAGATTTTTGGGTCAAAACCTATGCACGCGTAATCGAGTCGGGTGAACCGGTTCGTTTTGAGTATTTCGTGAAGGAGATCAGTCGCTGGTTCACAGTATTTGCCTCGCGCGTTGGCCCCGATGGCAGCCATTTTCTGAATGTGGTGTTCGATGACATCACTGAGCGCAAGCATCAAGAGGCGACGCTCCGCAGCAGTGAAGAGAAACAAGCATACAAGCTCAAGCTGAGCGACGCGATCCGTCCGCTGTCTGACCCAATCGAGATCCAGGGGAGGGCTAGCGTCATACTCGGTGAGCAGTTGGGCGCGAACCGGGTTTTTTATGGCGAGATCGACGAAGAGTCCGGCCAGATGCTGGTTGAGCGAGATTTTGTGAGCCCTGGCACGCCGAGTGCCCCGGGAAGATATCCGCTGGAGATATTCGCGTGGCTTCGATCGTCGCCTCAGAAGTCCGAGCCCACAGTGGTCAAAGATGCACGAAGCTCCGAGCTGCTACCGGAAGCCGACCGCGCGACACTCGCCGCGGTGCAGGTGGCAGCCTTCATCGCAGTGCCGTTGATCAAAGACGGGCGCCTGGTGGCTTGCCTCTGCGCCACTGACGCCGAGCCGCGCGACTGGACGCCGGATGAGGTTGAAATTGTCTGGCATACAGGAGAACGGACGTGGGCCGCGGTGGAACGCGCCCGCGCCGAAGCCGCGCTGCGGGAGGGTGAGGAGCGGTTTCGACTGTTCCTTGAAAACGTTCACGAGTACGCGCTCGTGCAATTGGATCCGCAGCTGCGGTTTACGAGCTGGAATCCGGGAGCGGAACGGATCTTCGGGTACTCATCGGAAGATGCAATCGGAAGGCCGTTTTCGCTGCTTCTTGCACCGGAGGATCGTGAAGCCAGGCTTCCGTGCGCGGAGATATCGAGCCTGGAAGCCAACGGCCGCCACGAAGATGCGCGCTGGCTCATTCACAAGAATGGAACGCGGATTTGGGCTCGGTGGGTAACCGAGCCCATTCGCAACAAAGAGGGAGTGGTCACTGGGCTGGCTAAAGTGCTGCGCGACGAGACCGATCGCCTGAAGACGGAGATGAGTCTGCGGCAGAGCGAAAAGCTTGCGGTGGTGGGACGCATGGCAAGCTCGATTGCGCATGAGATCAACAATCCACTTGAAGCGGTGACCAACCTCATGTACCTCGCGCGCCGAGGTGTCATCTCGCCGGAGGTCGGCGAGATTCTGGAAATGGCGGAGCGCGAGCTGGCCCGCGTAAGCCATATTACGACCGCGACGCTGCGCTTTCACCGGCAGACTGCCGAGCCCAACATCGTGGACATCGAGGAGATTCTCGAGTCGGTGCTCGTCCTCTACGAGGGGCGGTTGAAGTCAATGGGCGTTGTGGTCCAGCGGAAGTACAGCTTGCATCCTTCCATCAGTTGCCAGGCGGTCGAAATTCGTCAGGTCATTGCGAATCTCGTGAGCAATGCGATCGATGCGATGCTGAAGAATTCCCCCGCGCCTCGCCTGGTCGTGCGATTGCGAAAAGCTGCGGATCCGGTGTCGGGGGAAGAGGGCGTCAGGGTGATGATCTCGGACTCCGGCGTGGGTATCCCTGAGTCTGTGCAGAACCATGTTTTCGAACCCTTCTTCACAACAAAATCGGCGACAGGAACCGGGCTGGGTCTGTGGCTCAGCGCTGAGACCGTTGCAAAGCATCGGGGGACCCTTCGGTTCCGTAGCAGGACCGAGGGGCGTTACAGGGGAACGGTCTTTTCATTCTTCTTGAGCGCATAGCAAAGCGTCGGAAACCACACAGGGAATGCTTGCCTCGACGTGGGAGAGCCGATATTCACGGGCCGGATCGACGATGCGTGACCTCTACTGACACAGGAAGTGCCCACCGCATCACCTTCGCCTCGCTCGTTAAACAATTGCCACAACTTTCGGGTCGCCGGTTACTCGCTGGCAATCGCAAAAGCGTTTGTCATGTTGAACGAAGTCGAAACATCGGCAGCTGTTTTGCCCGGCTGGATTCGATACTCGGCGATGATGCACCACTTGGCTCGTGGGAAATAGAAATCAGCCCAGGTGCCGGGGGCTAGGGAACAGCAATCAAAAATCGCAAAATCATCCTTGACATTGATAGACAATTCACTACCATATGGTTGTGGATAGGTTGGGTACAACATTTGCGGCTTTGTCTGATCCAACCCGGCGGGCGATGATCGAACGCCTCTCGCATGGGCCTGCCTCTGTCCATAGGTTGACGGAACCGTTTGCACTCTCGCAGCAGATGATTTCAAAACATATTGCCTATCTGGTGCGGGCGCGGATTGTCATCAAGACGAAGCGCGGACGAGAGAGTGTGTGCACGCTCAGGCCAGCGGCGATCAAGACAGTCAGCGACTGGGCGATCAGCTATCGCCGGTTCTGGGAAGAGCGTTTCGACAACCTGGAAGTGGTTGTGAAGCAAATGAAAAAAGAGGAGGTCAGAGATGACAAGTAACACGGTGAACGAGACAGAGCGGATGGTTGTGACAAGAGTTTTTGACGCCCCACGCGAACTGGTTTGGAAAGCGTGGACAGACCCGAAATACGTGATGCAGTGGTGGGGGCCGAAGGGTTTTACGGCGCCTGTTTGCAAGATGGATGTTCGCGTTGGAGGAAAGTCTCTCCTCTGCATGAAGACGCCGGATGGGTACGAGGGCTGGAATGCGATTGAATACTTCGAGATTGTTCTGCACGAGAAGATCGTTTCCCTCATGTACTTTTCCGACGCGGAGGGAAACAAGATTGACCCTGAGCAATTAGGAATAGAACCTGAGGCCATAGATGGCGCGTACGACGTGACCATCTTTGAGGATCTCGGAAACGGCCAGACAAAACTCACTTTCATTGGCAATGAACCCATGAAGAGCGCAAAAGACAGCGGTCAGTTCGAGGGCTGGAACGAGATGCTCGAGAAGATTGCCGCGGTTGTTGCGGGGCTATAGCATTTTCGGAATTGGTGTAGACCGAAAGCACGCACTCAAGTGGCTATTTCACCAAGAAATAGCCATCTTTCACTACCCTCAAAAAGTTTTCGAGTATTTCGAAAAATGCTTTTGCGCAGGCGAAATAAGACAATGAAGCTTTGATTCGCGAGACTCAAGCGTGGAGAAAAAAATGAAAAGAACAACGTTTCTCGCTATCGTCCTGCTGGCATGCGCA
>NZ_JBARMD010000632.1:0-4638 GCF_049802275.1 Occallatibacter sp.
CCTTCACCGCGCGCACTGCATCGGCAAACGTCAGCGTCCCCGCCGCCACGTGCGCGGACCACTCGCCCAAGGAGTGTCCCGCAGCCAGCGCGGGCTTAACACCATGCTCCGCCAGAACACGCAACGCCGCCACACTCACGGTCAGAATCGCAGGCTGGGTATTCTCAGTCAGCTTCAGGTCTTCTTCAGGCCCTTCAAAGCAGAGCTTCGACAGGGCAAATCCGCAGGCTTCATCGTCTTCAGCAAAGGTCTGCTTGGCCACAGGGAACCGCTCCGCAAGATCGCGGCCCATGCCAACCGTCTGCGAACCCTGCCCCGGAAAGAGAAATGCAATCTTCTTATTCATTTCATTGAGGATTGTATCGTGAAGAGCATGCGCAATTTTCCTCGTCAAACCTGATCGGAAGAGGACAGAGCGATCAGCGAACCGCCATTGTTGGCTGATGACGAAATCCTGCCCGGCATCGTCAATGAGGCAACTGAACGCTGGCGAACCGCAGGGTTGCCACTCGCATCACAACCAGTGAAGCGGAACCGGCGATCCGGTGAATATCAATGTACCCATTGAGAGGGGACATGGCGAAACCACGGAAGAAAGAGCAAGTCGACCTGAGCGAGAGTTCTGTTTACCGAGACAATACACCGAATCCGCCAATGGGCCGTCCCGAAGATCTTGCGACCGACGCGGAACTGGATCGGCTCGAGGCAATCACCGGCGGTGCCGACGAACCCGCCATCGTTGACGGTGAGCTCGGACAGAAATTCGACGAGCTCGATGCCAGCACGGAAGAAGAGCTGGACGCTTTGGAAGTAAATCTCGTCCAGGAAGACGAACGTCCCAACGTACGCGATGGCTCGGGCCTGATTGTGGACGACTCGGCGGAAGAGCAGCTTGCCCGCTTCACCGAGGCCGATCCGATGCTGTCCGACCTGGGAGCGGTCAGCGTTGCCCCCGGCAGCGACGACACCAGCGCCGTTCTACGCAGGCACTATCCAAACCCCTCGATCGCGGGCTCTGACGCGGTGGTAGAAGGCAACCTCGACGAGCCCATGGGCGAAACCATTCTGGAGCGCAAAATAGATGAAGGCACTCCTGGATGAGACCGGACCGAGCACGGTTCAACCTTCTGGGGTGATTTTCAGGACTGATCGGAGTCGGCCAATTTTACGCGCGAACACAGAAGGCCGATTTCAGTTCCAGCGCTTCTTGTCGTCGTGGTCTTCATCGATCTGCTTGCCGCTGCCGTCAAATTTCACGGTGCGGCCCTGGGAGCGCATGTAAACTTCGAATTTCTTCGCTGCCCGCCGGCGCTTCCAGCGGTAGTAGCCGTTGCGCAATCCATACCATTTCTCGCTCAGCAGAAACGAAACCCCGCGCCGCGGCGCCATGCGGATGAAGACGAGCCCGGCCAGCGCCCCGCCAAGTTGTGCGAACGCATACATGCGCATGCTGCCGAACATCATCGCGATGGCTACGAGTGCGTAGATGATAGCCATATAGCGTGCCTTGATGCCGATGACAAAGAACATCTGGAACTGCACATCTCCGTAAAGCACGCCGATTGCCATCAGCAGGCCGAAGATGCCGCCGAAGCATCCGTACAGCGGAAACGTAACCAGCGACGAGCTGACCACAACGCTCGCTCCATAGATCGCCAGTGCGGCCAGCGCAGTGCCGATCACCGATGCCGCGTAAAGGCCCATGACCCACGTATCGTTGTGGAATGATTCGAGAAAACCCGCCAGAAACCAGATGGAGAGCAGCTCAAACAGCGTGGAAAGGACCAGGCCGGTGGGATGCACAAAGCTGTACGTGAAGGGCTGCCAAATCCAGCCATGCAAAAACGTCGTCGGGTAGAAGAGCAGGTATCCAAGCGCCGATCGCGTTGCCTCCGGGGCTGTCAATCCTGCAATGGCAAGCAGAAAATAGGCGCCTAGATTCACCAGCACCAGTCGCCGGGTGGCGCCGTGAAAATCGGGAAATGCGAACGGTGAGGCGCCAATCCTTGCCATGGTAGTGAACAGGTTAAATGGAACGCCTTAGGCGTGTCATCGGCAGACGCCACTCAGGCAGGAGAGACTCATCCGGTCAGCTCTCCCTCAGGGAACGACGACCAGCCCGCGATGGCCTTTCGCATCCACGGCGCGCACCCCGAAGATCACGTTGTCCTTGGAGATTGGAAGCGACACCGTCACCGGCCCCTCCGATGAAGTCGCAGCAATCTGTTTCACATATTGCCAGTTCGGTGCAGTGGTTTCGCGCCAAAGCACCTCGTAGTGAGCCACTCCGCCACCCGCCGGCGGTTCCCATGTCAACGTTGAGCCGTTTTCCGTCATCTTGTTGACGATGGTTAGCTTCTGCGGCTCGCCGGGAGCAGCGGCCAGCGTCGCCAGCGTTGCCGCATTCAGCCGGGCCACCTGGGCAACGTAGTTGAAGTCCACAAACTCGATCAGGTCGCCCAGTATCGGAGCGTCTGACCCGGGCGCAGGCTTAATTACATTCTGGTGCTGGTGGTTATAGTCTTCGCGCCACTCCGTAAACCGGACCGCCGCAAAACCCTCATGGTTGAATGAGCTATGGTCGCCTCCGCGCAGATAGCGATCGGGCCGATCGACCAGAAATGCGGAGAATGGCTTGGCCGCCCCCGGCTTCGACAAATAAGTCCGGGCCGTCTCGGCGATGACGCGCGCCAGTTCGCGGCTGGGCGAGTCGTCTTCTTTCCCCAGTGCCCGAATGTGCCGCGCCTCCTCAGGCGATGCCGCCTGGGGAACGCCCTCGGAAAAAACGCGCACGCGATCCTTCATCTGCAGCGTGTCGCCCGGCGTGGTGTTGCCGCCCACAATGTCATTGTTCAGCACCGCTTCCAAATCCCACCCTTCCTCTTTCGCAAGCCTGGCCAGATGCCCCGACCCCACCAGTCCCTGTTCCTCGCCTGCTACAGCGACAAACACAATTGTTCCAGGAAACTTCAGCTTACTCAGAACCCGCGCGCACTCGAGAGAAACGGCTACGCCTGAAGCATCGTCATTCGCGCCGGGCGCCGCTCCGTGATCGTCGAGAACGTTCAGATTGCGCGAGTCGTAATGTCCAGTCACAAGTACCGTGCGTTTGGCCTGCGCCGGATCCGTCCCCCGCAAAACGGCATAGACGTTCGTAAGCTTCGTCGGCTTTGGAATTCGCCCCGCCCAGGGACTCCCGCTGGCACTGGCCGGATCGGCGGTAAACGTGTCGCGCTTGACTTCGAGGCAGCCATCGCATTCGCGCGAGATGGCTTCAAACTGCCTGGCGATCCAGTCTGCCGCTGCATTGATCCCCTGCCCGGGCGGCAGATCGGTTTCCATGCTCGACAATGTGTTGCGCGTACCGAAACTAACCAGCTTCTCTATCGTCTGATCTATTTGGCTGGGCTTGATCGACGCGAGAGCCCGGGCAATCGCCGGATCGACCGGTGCGGGGCCAATGGGGGTGGCATGCAACGCATAGTCAGGTTGTGCTTCCGCAGCGCCACACGCCAGCACAAGCCCGCAAAGCAGGACCAAATGAGAACGCTTCATTGTTCATTCTCCGGTGGGTGTACTTCGGTTTCAAGAGGGAGGAAGCGGCCTCTTGACCTTTGCAACAGTTTGCCTAAAACTAACCCAAGTCCGTACCCTAAGGGTATCGCCATACTACATCACGAAATGCCTTGAGAGAGGAGGCTGCCATGACAAGCTGCCCGGAATGTGAAAATGATCTTGATATCGATGTTGAAGAAGCGGAAGAGGGCGACGTGGTCGCCTGTACTGAGTGTGGAACTGAGTATGAGATCGTCGGTGTGGAACCGCTCGAAATCTCGAAAGTAGAAGAGGGCATCGACGAAGACGAAGACGATTTTCTAGATGAGGACGAGGAGGAAGAGTGATAGGGAACCGCGCAAGATTGGCGGCATGGGTGGCGTTGGCCGCCGTCGCAGTGGTAATTATTCCAGCGGTACAACCTGTCGGCGTGGCCCATGCGCAGAATCTGGGGCAGCGAAACGTTGCCGGCCTTGTCATCGACGCCAACTCAGCACCGGTACAAGGAGCTACCGTCTTTCTTAAAAATCAGAAAACGAAGTCCATCCGCAGCTATACGTCTTCCAGCAACGGCAGCTTTCGTTTTGCCCAGGTCGGCATGACCGACGACTACGACCTGTGGGCCGAAAAGGACGGCAAAAAAAGCCCGACCAAAACGGTCAGCTCCTGGGACGCTCGAAAGGATTTTGAAACCGAATTGAAGTTGAAGTAGGCCGCATCCTCTCGCGGCCTGAACCATTCCTTCGCGCGAACCTGTGCGACAAATGAAAGATCGAGGCGTAGTCAGGGCCTCATTCGTCGAGCTTTTTGGTCACAAGCTCATTCAGCAGCGCGGGGTTCGCTTGCCCCCTTGACGCCTTCATCACCTGGCCAACAAAGAATCCCGACATCGTCTTCTTGCCGGCGCGATACTGCTCCACTTGCTTGGGATTCGCCGCGATCACCACGTCAATCATCGCTTCGATCGCCGACGCATCGCTAAGCTGCTGCGGCTTCTCCCGCTCGTAGACGGCGGCGAAGTCTTCACCCTTTTCAAAGCAGATATCAAACAGCCCCTTCAACTGCTTCGAACTGATCTTGTCC
>NZ_JBARMD010000633.1:0-3275 GCF_049802275.1 Occallatibacter sp.
CTATAACACGGTGGCCGATGCGAAAGGTGATTTCGATATTGACGCCAAACTCCCGGCCAGCGAAATCGTCAAGACCAAAAGCGATTCGCAAAAAGCAACCGCCGCTGCCCTGGTGGGCTGCCAGGTCAGCGCCATTCTGGACGGTTTCGATTCGACGTCGGTGACCATTGCCAACGGCACCATCATGGACGATCCCGACATCGGCACGATACATCTGCGTCAGGACGAGCGGGCGAAGGGTTCCGCCATAAGCCCCACTACAGCGGCGGCTCCAGCGGATGCGATTAAAGAGTTTGAGAAGGCCCATTCAGACGAAACTGGAAAACATCTCGACAGCGCACGACGCCACTTGCAGAAAGCGGTAGAGATCTATCCGCAATTTGCCGAGGCCTGGTATCACCTGGGCAAGCTTGAGGAGACGGATAAACCACAGGATGCCTTGAATGCGTATTCAAAAGCCGTGGCGGCGGATCCAAAATACATTCCGCCCTACGAGAGGATCGCTGCCTTGGCCGCGCTTCAGAAAAACTGGCAGGATGTGGTGAGTGCGACCGATCACACCCTCCAACTGAACCCCGCGGGGACGCCTCAGATCTGGTACTTCAACGCGATAGGCAATTACAACCTCGGCAATGCTGACGTTGCCGAGACCGCCGCGAAAACCTCAATGAGCATGGATCCGAGCCACCTTGCACCCAACACCGAACAACTGTTGGCCGTGATTCTCGCCGCGAAAGGGGAATACAGTGTGGCCCTTGACCATCTGCGCCACTGCCTGACCTATACTCCTCCCGGACCCAATGCGGATTTGATGAAGCAGCAGATCGCGCAGCTCGAGAAGCTCGTACCGCAGACAGCAAAATAGGTTCCGAGTCGGCTAGTTTCGGATCTCTACCAGAAGACTCTCAACCTCAGTCTTCTCTTCGACCGTCAGCGGCAGCAGAGGCTGGCGCGGATATCCACCGTAATATCCGTTGAAGTCGCATGCATACTTCACTCCCGCGATGCCCAGTTCCGCGGTGATGCGCTGGTTCGGCCTGGCAACACTTTCCTGCTTCTCCGCCGCCAGCTCCGCATCGCGATCCTTCCACGCAAAGTAAACCTCGTAGCATGCTTCCGGTGCGCAGGCCGCGAATCCGAGAATTGCGCCCGATGCCCCCGCTTCAAGCGATGGCAGAATAATCGATGCTGAACCTGTAAGCACCTGGAACCCAACTTCCTTGGTTCGCGTCTTCAGCGGAACCGCGGGAGGAGCCATCGCAATAGCCGGCCCTCCGGCCAGGTCACCGGCCGAAACAAACGTAGCCGCCTGAACCACAATGGTGCTCATCATCCTGCCTGTTACCGCCTCAAACACCGGCGTCACGGTCACTGTGCGTTTTGCGACTCCACGCGTAGCCTCCACAATTCCCTTGATGCGTTCCAGGCTCCCGCTCGAATCCTTGATGGCGATAATGTTCGGGTGATGCGCGAGTTCGGCTACCATGTCCACCGGGATCTGGTACGGCACGCACCGCGGAATGTTGTACAGCACCACAGGCAGTGGCGAGCGGTCCGCAACCGCCCGGAAATAGTTCGCTACCACCGATGGCGTCATCTGTGTGGAGTAGTACGTCGGTGTCCGCAACAGCACCGCATCGTATTGAAACTTCGCCGCCGTCTCCGCCAGTTCCACAACCGCTCGCAGACTTTCGCGATTCACCCCTGCGATCAGCACCTTCTCCGGAGCGGCCGCCTCGGCTGCGATGCGCAGCACATCCCTGGTTTCCTCGTCATTCAGCGCCGGCGCCTCGCCCGTGGAGCCAAGTACCACCATCCCCGCGAGTTGGCTCCGCGAATATCGAGCTACATTAGCCTCAAGTTTGCGGTAGTAAACGCGCTCATCAGCGTAGAAAGGCGTCGTAACGGCGGCAAAAACACCCTCGATCAGCATATGAACTTATTGTAGAGGCGCGATTTCAACAAAGGGCAGTTCCCTCTCCAGGAGCGACATCCGTGCCGCCCACTTCATCAAGACGGCTCTTATTTTCCCTGGAGCGCGACTGTAGACGCATGCAGATTCTGCAATGCGTAGACCGTAATGGTGCGCTGCTGCATCGCGGCAATCCCCTCCACCGCGGCCTGTGCGGCTGCAATCGTGGTGATCGTCGGTACACGCGCCAACACTGCGGCCCGCCGAATGGCCTTTTCGTCGAAAAAGGTGTCCTGCCCGCGCGGCGTGTTGATGATCAGCTGAATGCGATCTCCTTTGATCAGATCGACCACATTCGGTCGCCCTTCTTTCACCTTGAATACCCGCTCCACTGTCAGCCCGGCGCGCTCCAGCACGTTCGCCGTGCCCTCGGTGGCCACCATGTGAAAGCCGAGATGCGCGAACCGGCGGGCAAGCTCGACTGCAGCCGCCTTGTCGTGATCGTTTACGGTAAAGAACACCGTTCCCTGTGCCGGCAAAAGCTGCCCCGCCGAAAGCTGTGCCTTGGCAAACGCCTCTCCAAAGGTCGCCGCCACACCCATCACCTCGCCCGTCGACTTCATCTCCGGCCCCAGCACCGTGTCGACGCCCGCGAACTTCGACCACGGAAACACCGGCGACTTCACATAAAAATGCGTCCCGGTTTCCAGATCCTTGCCTGAAGCCAGTTGCTCCGGCAGCAACTCCCGTAGCGTGCGGCCCGTCATCAATCGCGCGCCGATTTTCGCCAGTGGGATGCCTGTTGCCTTTGAAACATATGGAACTGTACGCGATGCCCGCGGATTCACCTCAATGACGTAGACGTGGTCGTTCCCTTCCGCATCGCGCTGGATCGCGAACTGCAGATTCACCAGTCCAATCACCTTCAGCGCCAACGCGAGTTTGCGCGTATGTTGCCGGATGGTCTCCAGCGTCTCTTCACGAATGCTCACCGCAGGTAACACGCACGATGAGTCGCCGGAGTGAATTCCCGCCTCTTCAATGTGCTGCATAATACCCGCGATGATCACGTCCTTTGAATCGCAGAGCGCATCGACATCCACTTCGACCGCATTCTCCAGGAAGTGATCCACCAGCACCGGCCGCTCCTGCGAATACTCGACTGCCTGCTTCATGTATTCCGCCACAGCCTTCGCATCGTACGCGATCACCATCGCGCGTCCGCCCAGCACATAGCTCGGCCGCACCAGCACCGGATAGCCAATCCGTTCGGCCACCGCAAGCGCTTCATCTACGCTCGTTGCCGTGCCGCCTTCCGGCTGCGGAATCGCGAGGTCTTTGAGCAGCTTGCCAAATTGCTTCC
>NZ_JBARMD010000634.1:0-16089 GCF_049802275.1 Occallatibacter sp.
CCTGCCCGGGAAAGAGCCCGTGCGACGGCCGCGCCTACCCCTCCCGTCGCTCCCGTAATCACCGCAACGCGCCCTGGATTGCCTCCCGCCATTTCACCTCTCCGCTTCAGAATACGCGGATTCGACGAGCAGAACTGTTGCGGGATTTGAGTCTACATCTGCCCGGATGAGCCTGAACTTGAGCCACTCGTGACCGGCTCAGTGGGGGTGGCAGTCGCAGCAGGTTCACGCACCAGCACAGCGAATCGCGGAAACGCAAAGCTGCCCCCGGCATCATCAATCACATTGAGCTGGCACACATACGATCCCGGCTTCAGCCCGGTCAGAGGCACATCCAACTCGACTGCCACCGCGTCCCGCCCTTCAACGTTCAGGGCTTTTGCCTGTACCAGCGGCGTCTCGTAGACCTTGGTCGCGCCCTGGATGAGCTCGAGGCTGCTGAGCAGGTTGATTCCGGCCTTCGTTCCTTTGGGCTGCCCCTCTGCCGGTTTTTCGCGCGCCGGCCCATACACCTCATACAACAGGTAAAGGTGCTGGTCCTGGCGGAATACGTGGCTAATGTTCGGCACGTACTCTTCGCCTCCCCGGATAAGGGGCGAAGCCTTCTTGCTCGGTTGCCGCAGCGAAGCCAGCACAATGGAACTCATCTTCAGCGGTTGCTTCTTCATATCCGGCAGCGTGATGTCCGCCTCAAACGATCCCATCCGGCCCGTCTGGTTTTCCCGCACCACGAACTTCAAGTGGTATTTGCCCGGCGGCAGGTTGAAACTTGTGGTGTATTCAATGTTCTTCTGGCGTGCCTGCAAAGCCGGATCAAGATTCAGCTTCACAGTCTCGCGCGCATTCCCGATTGGCCGCTTCACCTCGTCAATCACTTCGCCGATAATGTCGAGCGTCGCCTTGTCTTTGTCGCCGCCCTTGACAAAAGGAATCTGGGAGCCCGGCACAATCAGCGAAACCGGCACGAAGAATCGATTCTCATCGAGCCGGAAGTACATCGCATCCAGATACACAGCCATGTCAGTTGCCGGCAGGTCGCTGGTAAGCTGCTCCTCCAGTTCGCGCTCGCGATCCTCGCGACCTGAATGCTTGAAGTCGGCGGGCGCGTAATAGCCCGGGCGATACTCCAGCTTCATGCCAGGCTTATTGATCTTGATGGTCAGCTTCCGATACTTCCCGTCCCGTGCCAGATTTGTCGAGTGGAATCCGATTGCATAGTAAGCAGAAGTATCGCGTTGCACCTGCGCAAACGCCGGAGCGAAATCATTCGAATCGAAGAAGGCTTTGCCTCCTGTGTCCGAACTCAGCGTCGCCATCACTTCCTGCGAGGCGAAATTGGCGTTCATGTTGCTCGTAAGTGCCGCGCCGTTGAATGCCCCGGAACCGCGAATGCTTCCCGTTGACGCATCCCCAAGCGGTGAAATAGCTTGCAAACCGCGAGTATCCACGCTATAGATCGAAAGATTCGCCCGGACAGCCGAATTAATGGCCGCGCGCAACGACGCCTGGTTTTCGATCCCGTCCCGCGAGATACCACCGGAGAAATAGAGCAGCGATTTCTTTTCGGTAATCTTCTCAAGCGACTTTGAAATTGCGCGCAGCGCGAACAATTCGCGATCCGTGTTCAGATCGTTGTACTCGCTTTCGTCAGGCGTGTAGCCCGTCGTATCCTCCACCTGGTTGGTGTTTGCCGTGGCACCCTCGGCGAATCCCTGTCCCTCGGTCCCGTTATAGATTCCAACTTCGTTCGCTAACACGGCTTTGTCAGACGTAAAGTCCTGGTCCACCTTGAGCGTCTGATCCAGCGAAACCAGCGCAACGAGATCTGCGGGCTGCATCTTGTTCGTCAGGAACTCCCGCGCCGCCTTCACGCATCGATCTAGATCCTCCGGCTGCATCGACGTCAGATCGAAAAACATCACAATCAGCCGATGATTCCTCAAGTCTTCAGGTTTCGCGACTACCGCGGCCTTGGTCCCCGGCCCATTCACACCAACAGCCAACCCACTGATGGTGGCCTCATTCAGCGGCGTCGCCATATCGACAGTCTGAAAATCAAATGACGAAATCTGCTGCGCTTTTCCGTTCTCTGAGACCGTGAAGTCGCTCTGCTTCAGCCCCCGCACAAACTCACCTGTCTTGGCGTCGCGCACCACAACGTTCGTCAACACCAGCTCGGCATTGGCCTTGAATACATAGCTGTTTTGCTGCGCAGGGCTGGCGTCCTGCGCCGCCCCAATCGGCGCGGCCGGCAACGCAAGCGCAAACGCCGAAACAATCGCAACCGCCTTTTCTATCCAATTCGCCATCAGAACCTGAACCTCGAAGTGAATTGGAAAGACCGCATCGAGCCCGCGGAAGTCACCTGCCCGAACGTCGGTGACGCGACGTTGGTGTCGACGCCCGCGTACTGCACTGTGTTGAAGACGTTGTTAATGGTTGCGCGAATCTCCAGGCTGCGCGTCTCGCCCAGTTGCATCGTCTTCGACAGGGCCATGTTGTTCTGCACTATCCCTGGCCCTCGAATGAAGTTTCGCGGCGCATCTCCAAACACGCCGCATGGATAAGGATTGCCCGGCGGATT
This sequence comes from Occallatibacter sp., assembly GCF_049802275.1. Lineage (NCBI taxonomy): Bacteria > Pseudomonadati > Acidobacteriota > Terriglobia > Terriglobales > Acidobacteriaceae > Occallatibacter > Occallatibacter sp. Next base: position 2,585 of record NZ_JBARMD010000634.1, read on the forward strand.
GGAGGGCTCGACAAACGCCGAAGGATTAAACCACTGTCGCCCCGTACTCACATTCAGTGGCGTGCCGGTCAGATTCGGCCGGTATGTTCCTGACGTGCCGCACGCCACGCTGGTCGTTCCTGCTTGAAAAATCGGCGTAAGCGATGTGCCAGTCGCAAACGTGAAGGTACCCGAAACTGAGAATCCCTCCAGGATGCGCGAGCCGGCGCCTGTCGTTACAAAGCGCTTGTCCTGCCCGAAGGGCAGTTCGTACAGATAATTCCCGCTCACTTTATGCCTGACGTCCAGGCTTGAGTTCCCTTCCTCATCTTGAAGGTCAGTCCAGTTCTGTGCGCCGACTCCACCCACGCCGCCCACGATGCCCGCATTGTCAATCGCATGCGAGTATTGATAATTGGCGCCCACCGCAACTCCGCTCGAAAGCCGCTTATTCACCCGCAAGGTACCCGCATTGAATTTGTAAAACGCCGCTCCCTGTTCATAACGAAACAACAGATTCGATGGATCGGTCTCAGGGCTGGTCTCGAGCGCGCGCGGAGCGGTAACGATATCCAGATGGTTCCCCTTCGAACCGTTATAGCCGACATTCATTACAACGCCCCACGGCAGCGTCTTCTGGATATCGAGATTCCATGTCTGCACATACGGCAAATGGAAGTGCGCATCGACGGAGTAATTTCCCACCGTCGCCGGAGCCGGAAACCCCTGCGCGAGAGTCAGGCACGTGTCTGTCTGCACGCACGTTGAAGTTGGCGCGCCCGTCGGGGTGATCTCCTGGTTCGTCTGCTGATTTGAAAACGGCGGCTGATGAGCCATCGTTGTAGCAAATGTCGCGTAGGAGCCAACCGTATAGTTCATCCCGAATCCGGCGCGGACCACCATCTGCTTCAGCTTCGGCGTTCTCCACGCAACTCCTACGCGCGGTGCAAATGCCTTGGTGAACGGGTATACCAGCGAAGCCGGTAGCCCCGCTTGTCCCGATTGCACCTGCGTCTGCAAAGTAAACGCTTCTGCCGGATTTGTCAGAACCTCAGCCAGCCGCCCGTATTTTTCCGTGTATGGCGCGAAGAATTCGTAACGCAAACCGTAATTCAGCGTAATGCTTGGCTTGAGATGCCAATCGTCCTGCGCAAAGCCGTCAAGCACGTTGTCGCGCAGGTAGGTCTTGTTCACAGCGGAGTTGAGTGCGGTCTGCTGCGGAAGTCCCAGCAGAAAATCGGCAAGTGAGAAGCCTGTGTTCGGATCGCTTGCCGGGTCCTGCGTAAACAGACCGGTGAATGTAAAGCTCCCGGTTGCGTTCGAACTCGAAAGAAAGTCGTTGTGCACCCGCCGATAGTCGCCGCCGAAACGCATGTTATGTTTGCCATGAATCCAGCTGAATACCTCGGAAAAAGAAAGTGTCTGTGCGATCGCTACTCTCGGCTGCTGTTCGTTCAGACCCGTAACATTGCTCAAAACAATACCCGGCAATCCGTAATTCAGCGGCGTTGAATTCAGCGGCGCATTGTTCGGTCCCAGAATTCCAAGCTGGGTCTCGATGTCCGGACCATTGGTGAAGAAGTTTGTCACATTGGTGTCTGACCGATTCCAATTCACATTGAACACGTTGGTAAATTTGTGATACCCCACCGTGTAGCCAGACTGCAACGAGTACGAACTAGACGACGCCTTGCCGCCGAGTTGCGGAAAGATATTTACGTTGTCTGAAGCCGAGCGGCTCCAGTTGAAGTTGGCATTCACGCTTTGTCGCAGGCCTTGGCTCTGCTGCGCACGGCGCCCGCCACCGCGCCCGCCCATGCCGAATGGCGATGCATTCGCACCAATGCCGCGCATGTATCGGATGCCGGCTTGCGTCGAGTTGGACTGCGCCGTCGTCAGGAGGCGATAGTTCTGAACCGAATTCGAAATGTTCGGCTCGGGATAGAACGGCTGGCAATTCGTTCCACTCGAAACAGGATTTGGACACGTGAGCAGCGCTCTTGCCTGCTCCGAAATACGCGCCGGAGGAATCACATTCAAAATCCCGCCCGACGAAAACTGTTGCTGCGTCGTTGGATCAAATATTGGCGGGAGGCCAGGAGCCGAAAAATCTCCCGCACGCTCGGCATCCGTCGGCACTATCGCATAGTCATTCACCGGACTCGAATTCCGCGAGCCTGACAGCGTGAGAAACACCGTGTCCTTGCCGCTCGGTTTTGTCAGCCCGGGAATATACGGAGCGCTCATGAATGTGAGCCCGAATCGATTCATGCCCGATGCCGGCTGTTCCTGCGACTGTCCATACAAGCTGAAGGGCTGAGCGTTCAAAGCCGAGTTGCTGCCCATCCAGAAGATTGCGCCGTGAGGCTGCCCCGGATTAAAGCCGCGAAAGTTGCCGCGCCCACCGCCGCCTCCTCGACCACCGCCACCAAATCCTCCCGCACCGAAGCCTCCACCGAACCCACCCGCACCAAATCCGCCGCCACCGAATAGCCCTCCGCCAGGCACGCCGTCCACATTTATGCCGCCCTGTGCGCGCATGGTTTCTATCGCGTCGCGCAGCCGATCCATGTCGACACCCGCCATCGGACTCACCGAGCCCGACTGCCCGCTGATGGCAACCGATTGGTCGCTGAAGTCGGAGTTCCCTGCAATCGAAGGTAAAGCCGCTCCGCTCGCACCTGTTGATCCACCCTGCGTCTCGGTGTCCCCGGTCAGCGCGCTCACCAGGTTCAGCGCCTGTGCTCCATTGCTCGCCAGTTGCCGAATCGCTTGCTGAACCTGGCCAGTCTGCGCATCCTCGCGTTGTTGCTGCTGGGCTGCGCGCGAGGCGAGCATCAGTTGAAAATCGACAGCGTGGTCGTGGCTCGCAGCATTGATCACCGCTTCCTGCGCACCCTGCGCAAATGCTGCAAATTGAGTGCGAATCACGTACCGCCCATTCTGCGGAATCGTCAGAGACCACGCACCGGTCAAGTCGGTCGTGGTCGAATATCGCTTGCCTGTGAGCGTGTTTTGAGCGTTAACCGTGACGCCCGGCAACGGAATCGTGCCGCTCTTTACGTGCCCGTGAAGTTTGCCGCCCGTGACCGCGGGCTGTGTGTCGGGAGTGTCAGGAGCATTCGGCGCCGCAACCGTCGCCGGGGGATCGGCTGTCGCGGCCGGAGTTTGCGCGGGTGCCGAGGACTGAGCGCACACGCCAATGCCGGCGAATAAACACACTGCCGCGGCGACAGCCCCTCGTAATACTCCTCGCTTCATCCATGCTCCCGCACTCTAACCTGTATTCAGACAGACGAACAACCAGCCATCAAGGTTGACGTCGAAAATACCCGGCAGACGCCCTGACCGATCCAGCGGCTCTTTTGCGGAGCCGACCGCAACTCAGTTTCCGTATGGCCTACCGGCTGTTTACCAGTTGGTTTACATGCAGGTTACCACCGGTGTTTTCAACAGCGATTTCCGCTTGCGCTGTCAGAGATGACATGTTTACTCTTACGCCAATAACTCAGTGGTAGCTACCGTGGGCTCCTCCCAAGCACGGGAAGCGGGAAAGGGCATTGGCGTGATGAAAATCGGCACCACCATCCGCGCGCACCGGCTGCAAAAGGGGCTCTCGCAGGGCGACATCGAAAAGAAGACAGGCCTGTTGCGCTGCTACCTGTCGCGCGTTGAGAACGGCCACACCGTTCCCTCGCTCGACACACTCTCTAAAATCGCACTGGCACTCGACCTGCCCATCGCCCAGTTTTTCGCAGAAGACTCGCTGGGCGGCGCGGTGAACTCACAGCACCTCACCGACGATGAACTGCGGTTCCTTACGCAGATTCGCCGCTACTCGACAAACTTGAATGACAGCGATCGCAAACTGCTGCTCGCCATGGTCAAGAAGTTCGCTACGACAGCGGTGCGGTAATCTCGGATTTAAGGCCACGCGGGGCCTCGGGCTTCATGGCCAGTGACGCGCGGGCCCCCGCTACACGTCGTTTCCCAGATGGAAGATCGGCTCGGCTCCTTGAGCACCCGCAAGCAGCGCTTGTTCCTCGTGTGGCTCCAGGGGCTTGTAGTTCTGCGCCACATCCATCGCCAGCCTGAAATAGCGTTCATCCCCCGGTGGAATCGCTGCCGTGATCGGATGCCCCAGCGTCCAGCGCAACCCCATTGACGCCTCATCGGGAAACCCCGCTGGCTTGTACCAGCACTTCGGCTCGGGATGGTCCTTCTTCTCATTGTCGGGCCAAACCGTCTTTGCCATGCTCTTCAGCGCCAGGATCCCCATCTTCTTCTCCTGCGCCTTTTTCAGAATCTGCGGCCCGAATCCCGCCTGAGTAAACAGCACAAAGTTGAGCGGAAACAGAATCGTGTCGAAGTTATACCGATCCATCGCCGCTACGGCCGTCTCCGCCGAATGCACGCTGAAGCCGATGTAGCGAATCTTCCCCTCCTTCTTCGCAGCCTCCATCGTCTCCATCGCGCCGCCCGGCCCAAGCACCTTGTCGAGTTCCGCCATCTTCGTCAGCGCATGGAATTGATAAAGGTCCACGTGATCCGTCTTGAGCAGCCGTAACGACTCTTCCAGTTGCTTGCGCGAATCCTCTTTCATCCGGCCTTCCGTCTTGCACGCCAGAAAACAGTTCTTGCGATAAGGCGCCAGCGCCGGCCCAAGCCGCTCCTGCGCGTCGCCATAACTTGGAGCGACATCGAAGTAGTTAATCCCCCGGTCGACAGCCTCGGCGACGATGTTCGAGGATTCGCCAGTGGTCTCGTTCATGACGACGATTCCGCCGAAAGCGATAATGGAAAGCTGTTCGCCCGTTCGCCCCAGCGTCCGCCGGGCAATTGGATCTGCGGGAGTTTTGGCTTTAAGTTGGCTCGAAGCCGCGACGGTTGCAGCAGTCACTGCAGCTTGTTTCAGGAATTCACGACGCTTCATGCTCTTCCTCCTTGGGTGGGATTACGGCGGTTCTCCACTTGGGGTTAAGGCGAAGCCATTCGCAGCTAAGTGGCTTTTTCCTTAAGAAAAAGGCACCGGCGTGGCAATGGAAATGCCGCAAATCAACTGGAGAATCGCTCTCGACGAGCAGCGTTCAGTGGAATTCTCGCACAATTCGATGAGCGAAGTTTTCTTCGGCGTACTTCCTACGCCCAGTTCTCTAGCTGGTCACGACAGTGACAAAAAAACCGAACAACACCAGGATGCCGACAATCATTCCCACTGCAATCTGCAGGCGCGTGCGGAAAGCCTGCTTCGGATTGCCGAGTCGTGGCAACATCGGCGTTGCAAATAGCAATCCGCAGAGGACTCCGCCGAGGTGGGCCGAGTTATCGATGCTGATTCCGGTGCGCGACGAGACGACGTTGACACTGATCCCAAGGCCGATGACCAGATTGATCACGGCGAAGTAGATGACCGATTTACGAAGTTTGCGCAACTCTTCCGGCGGCACAGGAAGGCGGGGCGACTTGAGCAGAATGATCAGCGCCCCGGCGATGCCGAATACGGCACCGGAGGCTCCCGCACCCGGCGGGAAAAAATCAAGCGGATTGAACGGCTGATGCTGCATCTGCTGGTTGAACAACCCGACGCTGAAATGCCTGGCGTTCCAGATCACAGAGAGCAGGTTGCCCGCCGCGCCGGTCAAAATGTAGCAGGCCGCGACGCCGAATGAACCCATCAACGGCTCTGCCAGCAGCCCCAGGTTCCAGAGACACCACATGTTGGTCGCAAGGTGAAGGATTCCCACATGGACGAACATGGCTGTAATGATTCGCCACCACTGGTCGTTTATCAGGACAGACCCGGCGTTATTCGCACCCCATTGCATCAATTGCTCGGCCGTGGGACTGAAAACACCAACGCCTTTGAGCAGCATCGCCAGAAATACAGCGCAGTTGATGCCGACAAGCACATATGTCGCTGGAGCTGTGGCCCAGAAAGACCGTTGCCTCCTCACCACCGGTTGCGGAGTGGGAACGTAGCTCGCCGCCGGACGAAGAATCTCCGGCTCGGCGTTGGGTCCTATCCGATAGGGCCCGGTTCCCGGGGGTGGAGGGGGAGCACTGCTCATATCACAACTTTACTGCATCGCGTTCATCATGTTGCGCACAACGAAACGGGGTTTGGATCACTCCAAATCACGACACAGAATCAGCCAAGCCTTTCGATGTAGTCTGTTCTTTGGTCTTCGCATCTGCGCCGCCATACTCGACGCACAATCCTTCCAACGAAGATCTCCAGGGAGCTGAACTGTGACTTCATCCGCAAGCGCAACAAAAACGATCCGCCGGGCATTGCTCAGTGTGACCGACAAAACCGGCCTTGTTGATCTGGCCAAAGTTCTCGCGGGCTTCGGCGTCGAGTTGGTCTCTACCGGCGGCACTGCGCGTTCTCTGCGGGAAGCGGGGTTGACCGTGAAGGACATCAGCGATCTCACCGGCTTCCCCGAAATGCTCGATGGCCGCGTAAAGACGCTGCACCCGCGCGTCCACGGAGGACTGCTCTACATTCGCGGCAATGCCGAACACGAAGCTGCGGTCGCCGCGCACGAGATTCAACCCATCGACATGGTCGTCGTCAACCTGTACGCTTTCGAGAAAACCGCCGCCCAGCCCGGCGTCGCCTTCGGCCACCTCATTGAAAACATCGACATCGGCGGCCCCTCCATGGTCCGCTCCGCTGCCAAGAACTTCGAAGATGTTGCTGTTGTGACAAGCGTCGGACAGTACCAGGCTCTCATCGCCGAGTTGAAACACAACAATGGTGCCCTGACTCGCGGAACGCGCTGGCGACTTGCGAAACGGGCCTTCTCCACGACGGCTGCCTACGACACTGCAATTGCCAACACGCTCGACCAGATTGTCGGGACCAAAAATAGCTCTTCATCGCTGGATTCGGATGCGGAACCGCCTGCGCCCGACCAGGCCGTCGCGCTGGCTACCTGGGCTCTCCCGCCCAACCTCCGCATCAACATGCCGGCCCTCCAGTCGCTTCGCTATGGCGAGAATCCGCATCAACGCGCCGTCCTCTACAGTGACAGATCCGGCCTCGGCATCGCCGGTGCAACGCAGCTTCAGGGCAAAGAACTCAGCTTCAACAACCTCGTTGACCTCGACGCCTGCTGGGAGCTCGCGCAGGAATTTGACGAACCTGCCGTCATTATCGTCAAGCACACCAACCCCTGCGGCGCAGCGACAGGCCGCACCATCCTCGAGGCGTACCAGAAAGCCCTCGCCTGTGATCCCGTCTCCGCATTTGGCGGAGTGATTGGCATCAATCGTCCCGTCGATGCCGAGGCCGCGGCCGAAATCGCCAAGCTCTTCGTCGAAGCCATCGCCGCGCCTTCTTTCACCCCCGAAGCCCGCGAGCGCTTCGCCGCCAAAAAGAATCTCCGCCTCGTCGAGGTCCGCAACGCACCACCGCGCCCGGTCGTTAAAAACATCTCCGGCGGACTACTCCTTCAGGATGCCGATACGGGCCGAGTCACCGAAGATGAACTCAAGGTAGTCACCTGGCGTCCGCCCACCGCCGAAGAACTGCGCAGCCTCATCTTCGCCTGGCGTGTCTGCAAGCACGTCAAATCAAACGCCATCGTCTATGCACGCGACGGCCAGACCGTCGGAATGGGCGCAGGCCAGATGAGCCGTGTTGACGCCGCCCGTTTCGGCGCACAGAAAGCCGTGCTCCCACTGAAAGGCACCGTCGCTGCATCCGACGCATTCTTCCCGTTCCCCGATGGCCTTGAGGCCGTTGCCGCTGCTGGCGCAACCGCAGTCATCCAACCCGGTGGTTCAGTGAAGGACGATGACGTGATCGCCGCCGCCGACCGCCTCGGACTCGCCATGGTCTTCACCGGAATCCGTCATTTCCGCCATTGATCCAGCACCGAAAGTTCAAACCATGACGGCCTTCGCCCAGTCCTCAACCAGCCGGCGCGCATATCTTCTCTCACTCATCCGCCAAATGGACTGGTTCCGCGGCCTGCGCGCCGCAGTAGCCCTCTGTACGCCCCTCGTCATCGGCGATCTTGCCGGATTACCAATCCTCGGCTGGGCCGCGCTCGGTGGATTCGAAGCAATTCTCGCCGATACCGGCGGCCCCTACCGTTCGCGTCTCGCCAGTCTTGCGACGCTATCCTTCGGCGGCGCTACAGGACTCTTTCTCGGCTGCATCACCGGTCGCAGCCTCGTCTGGGCGCTCCCGGTCACAATCGCTTTCTGTTTCTTCTGGAGCTTTCTCGCCGTTCTCGGCCAGCCATTCACTTCGGCAGGCCTGCTCGTCCAGGTCATCTACATCTGCGGCGTCGGTGCAGCTCCCGTAGGTTGGCAGACCGCGCTCGGCTGGGCCGGCAGTTTGTTCGTTGGTGGTGTGTGGGCCGCCGTGCTCTCGCTTGTTCTCTGGCCCCTCGACGCCTACCGGCCCGCGCGACTCGCCGTGGCGGAGTGCTACAACGAACTTGCATCTTTTCTTGGCTCGGTCTATGACCTTGCCACTCGCGAACAGACCAGCCGCAAACCGACGCCATCGCTGTGGCATCGCCTTGCCCAGCATCATCAGTACCGCATTCGCCGCGCGGTGGAGCAGGGTTGGCAGGCCATCGCCAACATTCAGGCCGAGCATCAGGCCGACTCGACACGCGCTCGTCAGCTTGTCGTTCTGCTCGAACACGCTGATCTGCTGATCGCACAAACGGTGGCGCTGGCTGAACACCTCGAAGCACAGACATCGGGCGGCTCCTCCTGCCTGCAGCGCGGCATCTCCGGCCTCTCCGATCTGCGCTCCGCTGAACTATGGATCGCCTCGCTACTTGCCCGCCGTCGCAAGTTGACAGTCGCCCACGCGCGAGCCAAGTGGAGCGAGATGGATCGCCTTCCGCACTATCTCGCGGGCTGCCTCGCCACCTCCGATCCCGGTGATCGCTTCCTGCTTGCGCAAGTAACAAAATCTGCCCTTATCCTGGAGTCTTCGATCGAAAGCGCATCCCTCCTGCGACTTGGGAAATCTCCCGAAGCCGCCGGAACTCCCGCGATCGCGACGGCGCATCCTGAACACGTCCTTCAACGGCTCAAACAGGCACAGCTGCGCCCAAACCTCGATCTCCTCGCCGCCAACTTCACATTCAGTTCGCTGACACTGCGGCATGCGCTGCGTGTGACAGTTGTATGCGGGTTGGATGTGGCCCTGATTCTTCTGCTGCACATCGATCACGGTTATTGGCTTTTGCTTACATCGCTCATCGTGCTGCAGCCCCATGTCTCGGGTACTCTCCGCCGGGGGCTGGAACGTGTCGGCGGCACCATCGGTGGAGGTATCCTCGCAGCCCTGCTCGCAGTCGTGCTTCATTCACAACTGGTCATCGCCGCTGTGCTTTTCCCCCTCACCCTGCTATCGATTGCTGTCCTGCCCGTCAGCTACGCGGCCTTCGCATTTTTTCTCACCCCGGCGTTCGTGCTGGCATGGCTTCCCTACTCCGGCGACTGGCAGCTCGCCCTCATCCGTATCCTCAACACATTCGTGGGCGCCGTCATCGCCGTCCTCGCGATGACATTCCTCTTTCCGATCTATGAGCGCGACCGCGCACCCGCCTTCCTGCTCGCAAGTCTCACCGCCGATCGCCGCTATCTGGAACATCTCGCCGAAGCCTGGAAAAGTGATTCCCTCTCAGATCGTCAACTCGCGAGCGCGCGACGTCGGGCCGGCCTCGCTCACAACGACACAGAAGAGTCTCTGGAACGTCTTCTAGCCGAATCCTGGCCGCGGCGCCTGCCGTTTGCCCAATTCGCAACCGTATTCGTCACATACGTACGACGGTTCGCGCAAAGCGTCACTACCCTCACCACGTTGCGCGGTGAATCGGAGTGGAAGAACTCCGGTCCCGTCCAGAGCCGGCTCGCTCTGATCAAACAACGTCTCCTGTGGCTCGAAGACCAACTCGAAACCCGCAAGTCTGCCGACTCCTCTCCCTGGCCTGGTCTAAACCTCGACTCCCTCAAGCCACTAGCCTCCAACAATCATCCCGGCGAGCGGCAACTTGAGCGGATGGAAAGACAAACCGAGATTTTGCGCCGCCAGCTCAAATCCCTGCGCGAAAGCAACTGGCTACCGGATTCATGAGTACGCCACGGGAAACCTTGGCTGGTTACCCGGCATGCGAAAACCCCGGAATCCGATGGCTTGCTGCGACTATTCGCGGGTAGAATCGTCTTTAACAATAGGCGGCCTGCATCGGCACACCGTCGCATCAAAACCTTGAACGGACAACCGGGGTGTGATAACTGTCCTCCCTGGGTCGGATACACGAGATCCCCGAGGATCATGAAAACAAAAAGATTATCCGCCACCTTGTGGCTGCCGCTCGCCGCTTCTCTGGTCGTAGCGACCTCCCTGTCTGCACAAACTCAGAGCACCCCCGCCAAGCCTGTCCAGCCGGCGCTGGCCAATTCTCCAAGTGCCAGTCCCGACCAGAAACCTGCTTCTGCTTCACCATCGGCCGCCGAACCGGACCGCGCCCAGTCTTACTACCACTCCGCCCTCGCTCACATATACGAGGAAGAAGCCATCGCCTCCGGTCGGCCTGAGTATATGAGGCACGCCGTTGAGGAGTATAAGACCGCACTCAGTGCCGACCCAAACTCACCGCAACTGAATGACGAACTGGCCGATCTCTACTTCCGCACTGGCCAGGTACGCGAAGCTGAAGCCACCGCCCGCGGCTTGCTCAAGTCCTCACCCAACGATATCGAAGCGCATCGTCTGCTTGGCCGCCTCTATCTTCGCCAACTGAGCGAAGCGCAGAATTCGGTGTCATCGTCGTCTCCCACAGGCAACACACTCGACCAGGCCATTGGCGAGTTTCAGAAGATCATCGCGCTCGACCCCAAGAGCGTTGAAGATCGCATGGTGCTCGGCCAGCTTTACACCGTCAAGCATCAAAACGAGAAAGCGGAAGAACAGTTCAAGGCCGCGCAGGAACTCGATCCCGATTCAGAAGAGGTCGTTCTCAATCTCTCGCGGCTTTACGCCGAAAACGGCGACCTCGCGCACGCCGCGAAGGTCATCGAGGCCGTGCCGGTCTCGGAACGCTCTCCCAAGATGGAGTTCGCGCTGGGCGCGGTTTACGACCAGTTGAAACGCCCCAAGGATGCAATTGCCGCTTACAAGCGCGCAGCCGATCTCGATCCCGAAGACGCCCACACCATGGGAGCGCTTGCCCAGGCACTCCTCAATGACAATCAGCTCGACGAGGCCCTGAAGATATATCGCCAAATGGCAGAGGCCGACCCTGAGGACGCAAGCACCCTCGTTCACATCAGCGAGATCCTTCGGCGCCAGGGCAAGTACGAAGAAGCGCTCACGACCGTAAAGAAAGCCGTCAAAAAGGATCCCGATTCGCTCGAAGCAGGTTACAACGAAGGACTGCTGCTTGATGTCCTCGGTCGCTACGACGAGTCTGCGCAGGTCTACGAGCACATGGTCGATCTGACTTCGCACGCCAACGGCGCATACACCGCGGACGAAAAGAATAATCGCGCCATCTTTCTTGAACGGCTCGGTGCGGTTTACCACGAGCAAAACAAGACCGATGAATCTATTGCCGTCTATCAGAAAATGATCGACCTGGGCGGCGAAAATGCCTTGCGCGGATACCAGAGTCAGGTCGACGTCTATCGGGATGCGAAGTTATTCGACAAGGCGATCGAGGTCTCGCGCAAAGCCGTCGAAGCCAATCCGAAGGACCGCAATCTGAAGCTGATGCTCGCAGGCGAACTGGTTGACGAGGGCAAAGAAAATGAAGGCATAAGCATGGCCAAGGCCATGCTCAAGAACACCGCCGACGACCGCGAAGTGTGGATTGCGCTGGGACAGATCTATACCCGCACCCACCAGTGGAAGGAAGCCGAAGATGCCCTGAACAAGGCAACCACGCTTACCACCAAGAAGGAAGACACCGTCTATCTGCTGTTCCTGAAGGGCGGTCTGGCTGAGCGGCAAAAGCACTTAGATCAGGCAGAACAATACTTCCACCAGGCTCTCGACCTGGACCCCAATAACGCCGCTGTCCTTAACTACCTCGGGTACATGCTTGCTGACAAGGGCAACCGCCTCCCCGAAGCGTTGAAGATGATCCGCAAAGCCGTGGAACTCGAACCAATGAACGGCGCCTACCTTGACTCCCTCGGCTGGGCCTATTTCAAGCTGGGTCAGTATGAGTTGGCTGAAGAGAACCTTCGTCAGGCCGTCGAACGCGATCAGACAGATCCCACGGTGCACGACCACCTCGGAGATCTCTACGACAAAACAGGGCGGATTCGGCTGGCAGCCGCACAGTGGGAGCTATCCCTCTCCGAATACTCCAAATCCGCGCCTCCTGATGTGGAACCGGCCGATGTCGCCAAGGTTCAAAAGAAACTGGAAACCGCTCGGGTCCGGTTGGCCAGGCAGGAAAATTCCACCGGGCAAAATAAGCCGGAGTAATCCGGTTCAATTCTCAATCTGAATAGCATTAAGGGCGACCCCTCGTTGGGTCGCCCTTAATGTTTGCCGCCGTTGGCTGAGGAAGCCCGGCTCGCGCTATGCAATTTCAGCAAAGCGGGCCGTTTCGCTGGTGGGCAATGGTTCAGCCGGGGGCGGAAGCGTTTTGTGATGCGTTAATGAACGTTTCACGATAAAGACTTCATCCAGATAGAGACGTGCATTCCCCTCGAAATCCAGAAATCCCGTATTACTTTCCCGGCAAAGTGCCTGCGCTTCCTCTGAGAGTTCGGGAGCAATCAGAACCGGGGTGGTCTCCCCCTGAAATCGCGCATGAAGTTTTCTCAATTCGCGGAACGTCCGTTGCAGTTCAGCCAGGTTGCAATCGGGCACCACTCTGCAGACGAGCCTGTGTGCGTGTCCATAGATTTCAACGTGCGCAATGATGCTCTTGTCACTGCGATGGCGATGCGACTCGACCTTGATTTCCTTCGTCTTGACAACTGAAATCTGTCCTAATGTCTGTCGAAGTGCCTCGACAGCTTCGTTCTCCAACTGCCTTTTCATTGAAGCCACACTTTCACAGTGGAAAAGTCTTCCCCACTGCTCGCTCGTCTAAAACCGGCAACTGAAAAGCGGTAAAAACCGCAAACAATCGTGCCATGCCAAGCTGAATTCCTGCAGATTGCTCTCAATTCAGGCTGTACTTACGCTGCCCATCCCGTCTCCCTTTACCGCGGAAGATCGCAACCTGAAGATGTTTCTGCCGGCCGGAGTCATTGCCAACCTGACATCCTTCCGTTCACCCATGCGGTGGCCAACCTTGAAGTCGAGCCATTCGCAAAGCCGGGGATCGTGAATCTGCGGTTCTCCGCGCCAGAACTCCGGAGATAATCCGCATTGAATCTGCAAGTGATCCAATTGCAGCTCAATAACGCGGATAGTCTTGGGAAAATATCTCCGCACATTCCTGACCCCGACGTGCAGGCCGGTCACTTCGCTGCCGTTGAATTGTGTCTTGACCACCATCGCTCATCTCGCATCCTCGTTTGAGAAC
>NZ_JBARMD010000635.1:0-2855 GCF_049802275.1 Occallatibacter sp.
GAAGCATTTTCGATAAGCACGCTTGAAGGAAAGCTGATCGAGCATTGACGAATACAATCTGCTGGAAATATTCGAGCTATTCGCCGCGGCGACGGGCATGAATTTCAACTAGCGATATCAGCCCAAATCGCTCATTGAACCAATGTTGAGCGGCGCTCTGTGGGATTAGTAACGGTAAACGTTAGGTCTCTATCGGGACTGCCCCGGCAGACAAGGCAGGACTGAGGTTGGTTATCTCGTCCGGGGCAGTTTCGATAGAGTCGTTTGAACTAAGCCGCTGGCGTTCGCGGCGGATGCGGTGATCTACCTATGTATTTTCAATGTTGCCGAGTGGTTCATTTGGAGCATTTCATGCTCAGTGCTCGATTCGTGGAGTAAAGTAAGGCGCTTTTGCGAATGGAACTGTGACCCGTAAGGTGTGAGCCGATGGCGCCGGCTGGTTGCATATGCAGTTTGCAGGCATAGGACGGCGTTGCATGCGCTAGGGTGCGATGGGGCGACCGAAATAGATTTGCCGTGTTCCATGGCTGTTTATTCATGAACTGTCGACGCTGCACCTCTGTGGAGTGGCGAGGCACAGGTCAGGCTGGAAGTAAAGTTGAGCACTGGTGAATCGTTCGATGACCAGCGTAGTTGCTGAACAGGCGGGGCAACGCGGCAGATTCGTTGTTTCCGATTGCTCTCTGATGGTTGTCGCGCTAAGCAACTCGCGGCAACGTGCAAGTGCGGTCTCCCTTCTGCGATTGGCGAACAGGCCGAAGTGGCGGATGCGGACCAGGCCTTTAGGCAGCATGTGAAGAAGAAATCTGCGCAGGAACTGATCTGCTGTAAGAGTCATAACTTTTTGCTTGCCGCCATGAGCATAGTCTCGCCAGCGGAATGACACGCGATCGTTTTCGAAGGCCACAAGCCGATGGTTGGAAATAGCGACGCGATGGGTATAGCGCGCCAGGTAGTTGAGCACGTGTTCGGAGCCGCCGAAGGGTGCCTTGGCATATATGACCCAGTCTTTTTGGCCCAGTTGCCAGAGGAAATAGTTGAATGCTCCAGGTGAGCCAAGGTGCTGAAGCGAGTTATGGAATTGGAGTCTGTCTTGTTTGTAAAGCTCTTGTAGCTCCTCACAGAACTTGCCGCAGAAGACCTGGCTGAGTGCTTGAACAGGCAGAAAGAACCGGGGCGATGATCTGATCCATCTTGAACCATCAGTTGCAAGACCGCCGGCGGGAACGATGTAGTGAACGTGTGGATGAACTTGGAGGTTCTGTCCCCATGTATGGAGCACGCCGAGGAATCCGATATCCGCTCCCAGATGCTTGGGATCGCTTGCTAGTTCAAGCAGTGAAGCGGCACTGGTGCGGAAGAGCAGATCGTAGAGCAACCGCTTGTTCTGGAGCACTAAGCCCGAGAGTTCGTGCGGCAGAGTGAAAACGATGTGGAAGTACGGAACGGGTAACAGTTCAGCCGCGCGTGCCGCCAGCCATTTTGCGCGCGCGTTGCCCTGGCACTTTGGGCAGTGCCGATTGCGGCATGAGTTATAAGAGGCGGTAACATGGCCGCAGCGGATGCATTTATCACGATGACCGCCCAGTGCCGCCGTACGGCACCGGACGATGGCATCGAGCACCTTGCGATGCGCCCATGCCAGGTGTGACTTGTGCTTTTCCCAAAATCTGTTACCCACTGCGCGGATGATGTCGGCCACCTCGAGGGTGGGCCGGCTCACTGCTTCATCCTCCTCCGGGAACGCTTCACTTCATCGCTACTCGAAACCTCGATTGCTTCCAGCGGACTGGGAACCGCCTGCAGATGGCGGCGGGACAGATGCAGGTAGAGTGCTGTATCGCCGATCTTGGCATGGCCGAGAAGAACCTGGATAGTGCGCAGGTCAGCACCGGCTTCAAGCATGTGCGTCGCGAAACTGTGTCGAAGCAAATGAGGCGCAACGCGCTTACTGATGCCGGCGCGCTTGCCAGAATCGTTTACGGCCTCCCACACGACCTTCGGAGTAATGGGTACATCTGCACGCCAGTTGTTTACCATGCCTGGAAACAGGTAGGTCTTAGGCTTCATCCAGCGCCAATACTCACGCAGGGTGTTCAACAGCTTGGAGCTCAAAAGAACATCGCGGTCCCGGCCGCCCTTGCCCTTGTGGATATGAATGACCATGCGTTGGCTGTCGATATCGGCTGCCTTGAGATGACACAGTTCTGAGCAGCGGACCCCAGTTGAGTACAGTGTCATCACTATGGTGCGGCGCATCAGGTTCTCTGCTGAATCAATCAGCCGCTGAACCTCTTCTGGACTGAGTACAACGGGCAAATTGCCTTGGACGTTTGGGAAATGGGATGTGCTCGGGCAGATACGGGCGTCGCAGCGTCTTGACGTAGAGAAAACGCAGAGCCGCAGTGCACAATGCAATCGTCCCTGCTTGGAGCTTGCGCTCTCGAAATAGATAGGCCTGATACTGCCGAATATGATCAGGTCCCAATCTGTCTGGAGATCTGTGAAAATACCTGGAAAACTCTTCTACCGCGTGCAGATAGGTCTTGATCGTATTCTGTGAGTAGTTGCGACGCTGGAGTTCATCCAGCATCTTCTGCCGAAGATGGGTCACAATAACCTCCTTGTGACCCAAACACTACACCGGCGACAAAACTACTGGGAGACCTCCGCCGCAGCATCCGCCGCGCCAGCGGCTTAGTTGTGCGCCGGGCATGTTCAATAGCTCGGAGGTGAAAGTCCTCTACCCGACCTGATGGAGGTAAGGGTTAGCAATGACGCAAGGGCTACTGTCGCGAGGCGGGGTCTGAAGGAAGCGTGGAGCAAATGCGCGAGTCGATGGACAAAAACCGGAT
>NZ_JBARMD010000636.1:0-5057 GCF_049802275.1 Occallatibacter sp.
TCCGGAGGCCGCTCAAAACCGGCCTTTGGCTCCCGACCCGGCGGATCGTCAAGGTCCGGTCCTGGCTTTAAAGGTAAGACCGGCGGGGGACGGAAGCCTGGCGCAGGCCGACCCAGTGGCCCGAGGCCAGGCGGCAAACGCCCCGGCGGCAAGCCCGGAGGAAAGAATCGTAGCTGACAAATCGGGAATCACCGCTGATGCCATACACGCCTGCCGCATGCTAGATTGAGTGCCGGACCCGTCCAGACCCATTTGTCCGCACCATTTTTTGTGGCAGCAAGGAAGCCCGCATGGCCAACACCTTCAGTCGTGACATCCTGATCCAGGCGTCGGATCCCAAGAGCGCAGCTGCCTTCTACATCGAAAATCTCGGTTTTGAAGTTACCAGTGAAGAGCCGGACATGATCAGCCTTCACGGCAAACACATCACTCTATTCATCGAGCAGGGGCCGCCGCTCGGTCCGGTTCTCGAAGTAGCCGTGGACAGCGTGGAGGCCGCCAAACGCCGACTGCTGGCAAAAGGCTGCACACTGGTTAAAGACGAACCCGATTTCCCGCGCTGCTACATCCGCGACATATATGGCTTGACCTACAATCTGACCAGCCATGCCCAGGAGTAATGCGCAACCAACAAGTTGCATATATCGATCAAATTAGCTATCATGCAACCTTGAGGTTGTGGGAGCTAGCCATGTCACACAAAATCCGTAAGCGCATCACCGCCAAACCTAAGGCCAAGGCCCGCGTTTTCGCCGCCCTCGGCGACAAGACCAGACTGGCCCTGGTAGCCAAGCTCTGCTCCGGCGAGCCCTGCTCCATCGCCCAGCTCTCCGACGAGTCCAAGCTCACCCGCCAGGCCATCACCAAGCATCTCGGAGTCCTCGAGCGCGCCGGCATCGTCCGCAGCTCCCACGCCGGCCGCGAGCGCCTCTTTGAGTTCGACCCAGAGCCGATCGAGGGCCTGCAGGCCTACCTGGGGTCTGTGTCCAAACAATGGGACCAGACGCTGGCCCGCCTCAAATCGCATGTAGAGAAGTAAATCCGCTCAAGCCAAGCTCAAGAGAGAGCGTGATCGCGTGAAGAAGATTCGCCCCAACATCAAGTACCGCGATGCGTGGGAGGCCTACGACCGTAGATGGGCGCTGGCGTGGGCGGGCACCGTGATCTTTGTGCTGGCCTTTATATTCACCATGTCCGGACCTCGAGGCGAGACCAGCCCTCTTCCCCTGATCGCCGCTGTCATCCTGTTTTTCGTGTTGTATCTTCGCTTTATGCTGTGGCGGTGTCCACGCTGCGGACACATATACTCCATCCCTGGATTGCGCAGTCTTGCCCGGGGAAGCGAATGCCAAAGCTGTCATCTTCTCCGCTCAAAGATTTGAACTCCAGGGCCTGATGGCGTTCGAAACAAATTCCCGGGCTCGCGCATCTGATAGGTATGAACACCAAAAAAGCGACATTTGGAGCGGGCTGTTTCTGGGGCGTCGAAGCAGCCTTCGCAGCGATCCCCGGCGTAACGGCCACTGCCGTCGGCTATGAGGGCGGTAAGCTCGACAAGCCTACCTACAAAGACGTCTGCACCGATCAAACGGGCCACGCCGAAGTGGTGGAATTGGACTTCGATCCCGAAAAGGTCAGCTACGAACAGATTCTGGACGCGTTCTTCAACCTCCACGATCCCACCACGCCGAACCGCCAGGGACCCGACTGGGGCACGCAGTATCGCTCCGCCATCTTCTTCCACTCCCCCGAGCAGGAGAAGCAGGCCAACGCCAAAATTGAGCAATTGACCGCTTCCGGTCAGTTTGCACCCAGGCGCATCGTCACCAAGGTCGAGCCCGCGCAAACTTTCTGGCGCGCCGAAGAATATCACCAGAAGTATCTGGAAAAGCGCGGCCAGGCCAGCTGCCACATTTAAGGACAGTTTTCAGTTCAGAGTCAGTCTTCAGCTGCAACCGAGCCAACTGAAGCCTGGCAGCTGGATCACTGACCACTGACCACTGAAAAACTACTCCTTGCCCTGTCCTAGCCGCCATGCCTTGATGTACTTCCAGTGGATGTAAACCGAGTGATTGATATGCAGAATCAATCCTTCGCGTCCATCCAGAAAACCCAGGCGCAAAACGTAGTTATAGATAAACGTTGCCGCCGGGTTCAGCACCGCGTTCCATATAAACGGAGCCAAAGCCCGGCTGTCTTTGCCGCGCTGGTGCAGCAGCAGCGCAATCTCTGAGCTGTAGCGGTTCATGTGCTCGAGATAAACGCCCATCGTGGGATAGGCATGATGCAACATGTCTCCGCGCAGTTTGCCCCGCGGCCCCCTGAATTGCGGCGTTGAATGCGGCCCCACACCTTCGGTCAGGCGCGCCGTTCCGCGCTTGAAAAGACGCAGCTTATGGTCGGGATAAAACCCGCCGTGCCGGATCCATTTGCCAAAATATAAATTCAGCCGCGGAATCCAGTAAGCATCGAA
Organism: Occallatibacter sp.; assembly: GCF_049802275.1. Taxonomy (NCBI): domain Bacteria; kingdom Pseudomonadati; phylum Acidobacteriota; class Terriglobia; order Terriglobales; family Acidobacteriaceae; genus Occallatibacter; species Occallatibacter sp. The sequence continues at coordinate 2,474 of NZ_JBARMD010000636.1, forward strand.
CCTCGGTTCACCCGCCAGCAGTGTGCGAATCTCCTGCTGCAGCTCCGGTGTCAACACCTCGTCCGCATCCAGCAGCAGAATCCAGTCGCTCGTGCACAAATCCAGCGCGACGTTCTTCTGCTCGCCATGCCCGCCAAAAGCGTGGTAGGTGGTCTTCGCTCCAAATGATTTTGCAATTTCGATGGTGCGATCGCGCGAGCCCGAATCCACCACCACGATCTCGTCCGCCCACTTCACGCTTTCAAGCGTGCGAGGCAGATTCGCCTCTTCGTTCATGGCGATCATCGCGATCGAGAGAGTCTTGCGCTGCGATGGCATCTGACCGAAGGATAAATCAGCGCTCCCGCGCTTTCTCATTCCCGGTCGACGAGCGAACTAGAACCGGATCGTTACGCCCTGCTCGCACATATCCGTCAACACTGACAAAAGATTCGTGATACCCAGCAGCTGCCGAATACGCGGGGCCATGTTCACCAGCACCAGGCAGCTTCCTCCCGATTTGGCAGAGACGTAGAGCCGCACAATCGTGCCCAGGCCCATGCTGTCCATGTGCTTCAGGTCGGTCAGGTCCAGCACAATACGCTTTGCCTTCGGAATCAGCGCGCGAACTTCAGAGGCCAGCACATCACAAACGCCCAGCACCAGCTTGCCGTGGCACTTCACGGTAGCAACGTCGCCAATGAGTTCAACATCAAGCGTCAGCGGGGGAACGGCTGCGATCTCTGGCATTCGGTCTTCCTTCAAGAAAAATAAGAGCGGGGAACCGGGGAATGCTGGATTCTCTCACAACCCTGAATCAATATGAAACCGAAAACCAGGCGCGTGCTCGAACGTATCTGCACCGCGGGTTCAAGCGATCAGCGAGGTCCTGCGGAAGTTCGCAACGGAAGATGATAGCGGGGATCCACCGGAACCCGTTTGATGCGATGGCCTGCGGCACACACCAGCTCGTCCCACAGCCATTCCGCAGCCTCGACCTCTCCCGTCGATGCGTCATTTTCAAGCCTCACAAACAGCGGAACTCGTGCTGGGCATGTCTTCTCAACGCATTGCAGCCAGTGCAGTAACACCGTCTCTCCGCTGTTGGGCGCGTGCATGATCTTGTGCCGCGTGTCGAAACCGCGACATGAACGAAACATGGAGTAGTTGCCGATGTGCTTGCAGTTCAGGCACACCGTAGCAATCGAACGAACCTCGATCTTTCGGGCATCGGGGTTGCCAAATGGCGAGCCGATTCGATCGTGCGGCAGCAAGATCGGCTGCCCGCACCACGAGCAGAAAAAGCAGCAGTGGGGCACTGAACAAATCGTGCTTCCAGCCGCGCTTACCGACTCAATCCGCGCATGAGGAGCTTCCCCTTCTGCTGCGGCCTTTCCACCCGGAAAGACTTGCAGTCCCCTGAGTACCAGCACATAGCCACTTTCATCGCCCAGTATCTTCATGGCCTTCCTCTCTCGTTTACGACGGCGTCAGAGCTCTGGCGCAGGGGGGATTCCAGGATGCCTACCATTGAAATAACTCGAGTTATAGGTGACTGGGAATTCCACTTACGGACTAATTACGGAAAGTTACCGGAGACAGTTACAAATCCCTATAAATAACGCGGCATTTGCATTACCTTATGCACATAGGTAACAAGTTACTTATCGTTCAATCTAGAAAATCAGGGCCATTGAGTATTGAAGGCAACCCGCTCATTAGCGGATGCAGCCCAGGTAATGCCAAGGGCGTCCGCAAGTGGGTACTTTCGGGCTCACCGATCATTCGCAACGTAACCAAATGACACCAAATACAACTTCATGAACGGCCGGTGGATAGGATAAAACCAATCAGAAGAAAGCCATCGACGTCCTCACCGCTGGCCGTGATAAAGTGAGATTCCCCGCAAGTTTAAGGTAGAAGTTATGGCAGCAGGCATTCATTTGCCCGGCAACAACGAGACCATCGATCTGCAGCAGCAGGTCGCCCGCCTGCAGGCGCTGCTCGAGGCGTCGCGCCAGGTCCACTCCACTATCCGCGAAGAAGCTGTGCTCGGCGCCGTCCTCCGCATTGTCGTCCGCGAGCTTGAGATGGCTGGCGCCGCCTTCCCGGGAACCGGCCTCAGCTACGGCGATATTTCCGACTCTCCCGCGCAAGCCGACGAAGCTCGCGCGCTTCCCCTCTATCTGTTGCAGGATCGCGAGGGTAAGCGCATGGCTGAGCTGGTTGTTGCCCCGCCCGACGGCCGCGAACTCACGATCTACGAAGCCGACTTCATCGAGGGCCTGGTTCTGCAAGCCGCCGTCGCCCTTGAAAACGCTCGCAACCACGAGCGCAATTTGCAATGGGCCCGCGTTCAGCAGGATCTTGATGCTGCCCGGAATATCCAGCGCTCGCTGCTTCCGCAAGAGCTGCCCGACATCGCCGGCTATTCGCTGGCCTTTCGCTCCGTCACCTGCTACGAGGTCGGCGGCGACTATCTCGACCTTGTCGAACAGCCCGATGGCAGCCTCCTGATTGCAGTCGCCGACGTTGCCGGCAAAGGCCTGGCCTCGGCCATGATGTCCACCAGCTTCCGCGCCGCTTTCCGCGCCATGGCCATCAC
>NZ_JBARMD010000637.1:0-6074 GCF_049802275.1 Occallatibacter sp.
ACTGGGAGTTCTTCCTCGAACTGCCTGAAGTCGATCGCAACAAGCTTTCGCACTCGCAGGTAAAGGATCTGCAACTGCTGCAGCCGCTCTTTGAGTTCTCAGGCGCCTGCGCAGGTTGCGGTGAAACGGCCTACATCAAGCTGCTCACCCAGCTATTCGGCGACCGGCTCTACGTCGCCAACGCCACGGGCTGCTCCTCAATCTACGGTGGCAACCTGCCCACCACGCCCTACAGCAAGAACGCGTCGGGTCGCGGACCGACCTGGGCCAACTCACTCTTCGAAGACAACGCGGAGTTCGGCTTCGGCATGCGCACCGCGCTCGATCAGCAGAAGGCTTTCGCCGAAGTATTGGTGACACGCCTGGCAGCAGCCATCGGTCCGGAACTTGCAGCCGACCTCGTCAACGCTCCGCAGAAGACAGAAGCTGAGATTACGGCGCAGCGCGATCGGGTGAAGATCCTTTCCGAGAGACTCGCCGGAAACGATTCGTCCGACGCACGCAATCTGCTTGCGATCGCCGACACGCTGGTTCGCAAGAGCGTGTGGATCCTGGGCGGCGACGGATGGGCGTTCGACATCGGCTTCGGCGGACTTGATCATGTCCTCGGTTCGGGCAAGAACGTCAATGTTCTCGTTCTCGACACCGAGGTCTATTCGAACACCGGTGGTCAGTCCTCCAAAGCCACGCCGCGCGGCGCGGTTGCCAAGTTTGCCGCAGCTGGAAAGCCGAACAGCAGAAAAGATCTGGCCATGGAAGCCGTCAGCTACGGCTCTGTATATGTTGCGCAGGTCGCCCTCGGCGGCAACGACAGCCATGTGGTCAAAGCCTTCCAGGAGGCTGAGGCGCACGATGGCCCGTCGATCATCATCGCCTACTCAAGCTGCATCGCTCACGGCTACGACCTGGTGCATGGACTCGAGCAACAAAAACTCGCCGTCCAGTCCGGTTACTGGCCCCTGATGCGCTACAACCCGGCACTGCGCGAGTCCGGCAAGAACCCGTTCCAGCTCGACTCCAAGGCGCCGTCCATCCGGCTCAAGGATTATGCCTACCGCGAAGCACGCTACACCATGCTTGCGCGCAGCAATCCCGAACTGGCAGCCGCACTGCTGAAGGAAGCACAGGACGATGTGGAGCGCCAGTGGCGCGTCTACTCATCCCGCGCATCCATGCCGGGTCGCGGCGAGACACCCAACATTGCGCCCGCGGAAAAGCCTGAAGAGAAACTGGCAGTCCCACCTGCCGGAGGATCAAAATGATTGATGTATCCACAAAGTACCTGGGTCTCAAACTGAATGGGCCCATCGTTGTTTCCTCCACTCCGATTTCTGAGTCGATCGAGAACGTGCGCCGGATGGAAGATGCCGGCGCATCGGCGATCGTGCTGACCTCGCTCTTCGAAGAACAGCTTGCTTTGGAATCGCGCGCGCTCGACGAAGATCTTTCGCGCGGCACCGAATCCTTTGCCGAGTCGCTAGGCTACCTGCCTGATCTCAACGACTACCGCATGACCCACGAGGTCTATCTCGATCACTTGCGGCGCGCAAAGCAGTCAGTGAAGATTCCGATTCTCGCCAGCCTCAACGGAGCGACCACCGGCGGCTGGGTGCGTTTTGCCCAGGAGTCGGAGGAAGCCGGAGCCGATGCGATCGAACTCAACACCTATGCCCTGGCTACCGATCGCAGCCAGACCTCGTATGAACTCGAAGCGCAGTTGCTCGAACTCGTCGAGAGCGTATGCAAGGCAGTCAAGGTGCCGGTCGCGGTCAAACTTTCGCAGTCGTTCACCAGCCTCCCGCACATGGCGTCGAAACTCGAAGACGCGGGCGCTGCCGGCATTGTTCTCTTCAATCGCTTTTATCAGCCCGACTTCGATATCGAGGGTCTGGAAGTGCGGCCCACGCTCCACTTCTCCACGCCGTCTGAACTGCTGCCCCGTCTCCACTGGGCTGCGATTCTTTACGGTCACCTCAACATCGACATCGCCATCACCGGCGGCGTGCACTCGGCTGAAGACGTCATCAAGAGCGTGATGGCCGGGGGCAACGTTGCCATGATGTGTTCGGCGTTGCATATCCACGGCATCGAGCACATTGGCCGCGTCCTCTCTGACCTGCAGTATTGGCTTGAGAAGCGCGAATACTCGTCACTCAGCGAAACGCGCGGCTGCCTCAGCCGTCGCTCCGTACCCGATGTATCGCCGTTCGACCGCGGCAACTACATCAAGACGCTCAGTTCCTATAGCCTGCGCCAGACGGTGGCAGCTTTCTGATGAGCATTGAAGTGTCATCCTGAGCGGAGCATGCTTGGGGCCCTGCGGACGACGTAGTCGACCGCGGGGTAAGCGCAGCGAAGGATCTGCTTTTTTCCTGGGTGCCAACGGCGGCCGCACAATCCTGTGCAGTCGCCGTTGGTTTTATGCGGTGTAAGATTTCGCTATGATTCTGCCCATATTGGTGGTCGCTCTGGCCGTGCCAGGGCAGGCGACTCTATCGTTCGAGTGCGGGAACATTGTCACCAGAACCAGCGATTTTTTGTCCAATACGGCGGGCCTGAGAGTCGCGTTTAAAGTGCACACGGAAAGCACAACGCAGGCGACGCGGCTCACCTCAATCGTTGTCAACTGTTCTGTCGTTCCCTTGCCTTCAACTCCTTCATTCCACGACGAGAATTCCTCGTACGAATTTGCATGCAATTTCCCTGCGAACGCGCAAAATGGATTCAGTGTCAGTAAGAGCGGCAGTCGCCCCAAAGAATCTCCCTGAAGGCAGCCACGATCTAGCGTTGATCCCACGCGCCGAAATGGCTCTAACTCCTTTGCTGAGAAATCTCTGCGGCTAAGTCACTTATTGAGAAGAATTTGCAGCGGGCCGTCCGCTCTAACCCATTGAAAGCGGGGAGCTTCTTTCCAGAGATGGGTGGGGGAGGGGGATAGCTGACCAGGAATTACCCCACGCCCCCCACACTAGTCTCTTCAAGCTTGCCGATGGCGGAAAGGCATTCGAAGGCTGGCCAACGGACCCGACCACTTATCATTCGTGTGAACCCTCGTGAGGACACGAATGATCCTGAAACCGCTTGCCGTCATTTCTGTTGCAATCCTCTCTCTCGGCGCACTTTGTTCCGCGCAGGACCCTGCAAAATACGAACCCACGCTTGAATCGCTCGACCAGCATCCGCTGCCGCAGTGGTATGCCGGTGCGAAGCTCGGCATATTCATTCACTGGGGCCTGTACTCGGTGCCCGGTTGGGCTCCTCTCACGCATCCCGATCACGACTTCTCCTCCAACGACTACATCAAGTACGACCCCTACGCCGAGTGGTACCTCAACACCATGCGCATCCCCGGCTCGCCCACGCAGGAGTACCACAAGCAACATTACGGCGACCAGGGCTATTACGATTTCGCGCCCGTCTTCAATCGTGAATCAAAAAAGTGGGATCCCGACAAGATGGCCGCAGTCTTCCGCGACGCCGGCGCAAGGTATGTTGTGCTGACCAGCAAGCATCACGAAGGCTTCACGCTGTGGCCCAGCACCACGCCGAATCCGACGCCGAGCCTCAAGCCGAATCAACTGCACGCCGAGCGCGACATCGTCGGCGACTTGACGACCGCGGTTCAGAAGCAGGGAATGAAGATGGGCCTCTATTATTCCGGCGGATACGACTGGACATTCAATACCGGCCCCATCCAAGTCAACGCCGACTACGATGCTGTGAAACCGCAGAGCGACGCCTACGGCAAGTATGCCTTTGCGCAGATTCACGAACTCATCAATCGTTATCATCCCGCGATCCTATGGAACGACATCGACTGGCCCAAAACCGGCAACGCTCTCCAGGTCGAAGCCGACTACTACAACGCCGTCCCTGACGGAGTCATCGACGACCGCTTCGGCATCAAGCACTCCGACTTCACCTCGCCGGAATACGAGAAGAAGGATCAGATCAGCGAGAAGAAATGGGAAGAATGCCGCGGTCTCGGCCGATCATTCGGCTACAACCGTGCTGAAGGCGAAGCTGAAACCATCGCCCCGGGAGAACTGATCGCCCTGCTCGTCGACATCGTCAGCAAGAACGGCAACCTCCTGCTTGACGTAGGCCCGGAGGCCGACGGCACCATCCCGCCGGTGCAGATGGAACGGCTGAAGGCCCTCGGCGCGTGGCTCAAGCAGAACGGCGAAGCCATCTACGACACCACACCGTGGACCAAGGCAGCAGGGAAGTCCGCTGAGGGCGACGATGTTCGCTTCACTAAGAAAGGCGACGACCTCTATGTGACCGTCCTTGGCAAACCGAAAGCGCAAACGATCACGATCCCCGACCTTCCAGTGAAAAATGGAATAACCATCAGTCAGCTCGGCAGCAATGATGACCTCAACACTAAAGATCAAACAAATGGAACGCGCATGGTGCTTCATGCGCCGCTCAAAGGCGATTACGCTTACTCATTCAAGCTGGCTGGGTACCTGCGCTGATTGGAATCAGCCGAGGAGTTGATTCACCGTAAGCGCGAGCAGTTCCTCCGCGTCGGGAAGCGCATCGCGGACTGCGGGGCTGAGGCCTTCACCCAATTCGATGCTCCCGGCGCCGATCGTGAGCAGACAAGCTCTGCGAGGCTGCATTCCATACAGGTCGTGCGCGACGCAGAGCAGTTCCGCAGCACCGAGGTGATGTGTAACCAGGCCCGGCTTCAACGAGGCAGAGCTCAGCTCACGCAACATGATCTGGCCGGGTGCCTGGTCCAGTGAACAGTCAACGAAGATTACCGTTTGGGCCGCGGCAATTTCTTCCGCCATATCCGGGGTCCACTGATGATCGCAGAGCACCCGCACTCGCGCATCATCGCGCCAGTGCTCTTCGGCCCACTGCGCAAGAAAAGGCCCGACGCCATCATCTTCGCGCATCGTATTCCCGCAAGCGAGGATGAGGCATCGAATCTGCATTGATTTTCGAATGAGCCACGAAACTTGGTGCCCCACGTCTCGATTTTGAGACCTGGGAATTCACTCCGTCTTCAGAGTATGCGCCTGACTAAGACCGCACAACTCGGTCTGCGACTTCACCGTCCGCCGACATAAGCGTCATTGCCAGCGGCATCTGTCCAAAGGCGTGTGTGGAGCAGCTGAGGCAAGGGTCAAAAGTGCGAATCACAGCCTCGACGCGGTTCAGCGCGCCTTCGGTGAACTTGCCGTCCTTTACATAGGCCTTCGCCGCCTGAAGAACGCCCCTGTTCATCGCGTTATTGTTGTGGCCGGTGGCGACAACGAGGTTAGCCCAGGTGATGAGCCCGTTCTCGTCGACCTTGTAGTGGTGACTCAGCGTGCCGCGCGGCGCCTCGATCTGGCCTGCGCCTTCAAGACGGTTGACGCCGGCGGTGGCGCGTACATGCTTGTCGAGGATCTGCGGATCGGCAAGAATCTGCTCGATCTTTTCAATGCCGTAGAGCGCCTCAACCAAGCGCGCATGGTGATAGAAGAAGGAACTCTCGACCGGGCCGTTTGCTAGCTGTTTGAACTCTGCCAGCTCATGGTCTGCCTTCGGTGTGCCCATGGACTTTACGATGTTGAGCCTCGCCAGCGGTCCTACACGGTAGCTGCCTTCTGGATAGCCGAGCGGCTTGTAGTAGACAAACTTGGTGTAGCTGTAATTCTCCACCGCTTCGCCAATCACTTCGGTGAAGTGCTGTGCCGTAATGCCGTCTTCAATGGTGTCGCCTTTTGGACCGATAAGCCGAAGTGCGCCATCGCTGAACTCAATGGTTTCGTCGTCGTTGATGAGTCCGAGGTAGTTCGACGGGAAGTTGGCGAAGACAGAGATCTCCTGCTGGAAGCGATCGGCGATCTGTTTGTAAGCCGCAAGCGCCAGGGCGACGTTGGCATATGCTTCGGGCAGCATCGCAAGCATCTCGTCACGCTTGGCTGCGGTCAAAGGCTCGGTGACTCCGCCGGGCACAACCCATCCGGTATGGATGCGCTTGGTGCCGAGCAGTTCGATCACGTGCTGGCCGAATCGCCGCAACCCGATTCCTGCGCGTCCCAGTTCGGGCCGTGCGGCGGCAACGCCGAAGA
>NZ_JBARMD010000638.1:0-4990 GCF_049802275.1 Occallatibacter sp.
GGAACCGTTGGTGACGTGTCCCCATCCCGCGGAGTAAAATCGCGTGTCTTGATCCAACGAGGTAAACCATGAAGTCCCGTCGCAGTGTTCTCGCGGTTGTTCTCCTTGTGTTGTTCTTGGCAGGCGATGCAGTTTCTCAATCGGGCCTTTCCGCTAAATGGGAGGAGCTAACCGCTCCCGATTTCGTACAGGCCATCCATCAGTCGGAGGGCGTCTGCGTGCTTCCCTTCGGCATCATTGAAAAACATGGACCTCATCTGCCGCTAGGCACTGACCTGCTTGACGTGCGCTTCGCCGTGGCGAACGCAGTCAAGCAGGAATACGCCGTCGTCTTCCCCGAGTACTACTTCGGCCAGATTTTCGAAGCGCGCCAGCAGCCCGGAACGCTGGCCTATTCGCTTTCTACGCAACTTACGCTGCTGCAGGAAACCGTCAGTGAGATGGCCCGCAACGGCTGCAAGAAGATCGTCATCGTCAACGGCCATGGAGGAAATGGCTCTCTCCTGCCGCTCTTTGCGCAGTCGCAGCTCGCCAGCCAGCGTGATTACGTTGTGTACGTCTTCGGCCTTCCCAATGAAAACGTCCACGGCCGGCCCGCGCTTAAAACGCCATTCGACATGCACGCCGGCGAAGTGGAAACATCCAACATGCTTATCGCGCGGCCGGATCTCGTTCACCAGGACCGCGCCGGGCAGCAGTCGGGCGCCGATCAGCATCGGCTGCATCTGCCGGACTCCGTCTACACCGGCATCTGGTGGTACGCGCGATTTCCTAACCACTATGCAGGCGATGCGTCGGCTGCCAACAAGCAACTCGGCGAATTCGATCAAAAGGTGTGGTCAAGCGAGATCGCCGAAGCCATCAAGGCCATCAAGGCTGACGATGAAAGCCTGAAGCTGCAAGATCAGTTCTTCGAAGATGCCAAGCATCCGCTTGATACAAAACAATAAAAGCTAACGGCGGACGGGGAACCGGCGCGTTGATTCATCTCACCGCGCTGGATCGCCGTAGAAAATTCCCCGCCCATGCGTCCCGACATATACGCGCCCGTATATTCGCGGATCGCCCGCAACCTGCAGAACCAATCCCCACTGATGCTGATCGTCGTTGATGCGTACCCATGTCTTCGCCTCATCGTCAGAGCGGAAAATTCCCGGCTGTCCGCTGATCGTGCCCACAAGGTAAAGCGCCGGATAGGATTTGCCCGGTGCAGCCTTCCCAAACCCGAATGCATGAATCTCGGTCACAGAGGGCATATGGAAGGTGGCAGCTCCCCCCGTGTTCAGCGAAGCGTGGTACAGACCGTCAAAGCTGGCCAGCCACAAATCTCCGCTGCGTCCCGGAGCGGCATAGAGTCGGTCCTGCCCTCCGCGTGCGTCTCCGCGCTGGCCCAACGCCGATGCGGGCAGCGCTTCGCGTATCAAGTCCTTCCGTCCGACGAAAGTTGTCGCTCCATCGATGCTCGAATAGAACATCCCATCGGCCAGCGAGTCGGAATAAAACTTCATCGGGTCCACGGGGTCGGCAATCACCCGCATTCTCTCCGGCAATCCCTGAACCGCTGTCCAAGTTGTGCCATGATCCCGCGTTAAAAATGCTCCCTCGCGCTCCGGCGTCCACACCCAGGTTTTGCCGTCAGCCGAAACCGCAATCGACCCAGCGCGGCTCTGCGCACTCGGTGCCGATGCGCACGGTTGCCACGTCCGCCCCGCATCGAGCGAATAGGAGATACTCTCTCCCGGCTTGTGCGCAGCGCTCACACCCACGCGGACAATCACATTCGGATCGAGCGAAGCAGTTTCCACTCCGGCTGTGTTGCCCATGCGCGGTGGCGCCGATGCACCCTCCGGGGCGGGCTCATCCAGGTCCCAATGCACAAACCCGCCGTAGTCCCCAATCGCCGAGACAAGATGCGCCCCATCACTCGTGCTGTCGAGTTCCAGCGCCACAGTCTCTTCGATTCCCTTGGCCATCACTGACCAGTGCGTTGCTTTGCCTCGATCAACATCCGTCAAATCGAATGTCTCCCAACCGCCATAGCCGGTCGTGAACATCGCATGGTCCGGGTTAAGTGGATCGATCTCGATATCAAAGAGCCAGTGAATCGCCGTGGGCTTAACATACGGTGCAATCGTATAATCAAACGTCCCGCCCCCGGCAAAAATCGGTTTCCACGTAGCGCCCTCGTCGGTCGAGCGAAAGATGTCTTCGCCGCCCGCGTGATAACGGTTGTAGGTACTCACAATCAGCGTTTGATAATGCTTCGCATCCACCGACACTGCGGCATATCCAAATTCCCTGCTTCCCTTCACCGGTCGGTCCGGCGTGATATCGGTCCATACGCCTGTCCGCAAATTGAGCTTCCACACCGCGCCATCCGTCATCGGCGAAGGCCCTGGCGCATTGCCACACGTCACGTACAGAGATGAGACAGAGACCGCCGCGCGCGTCTGCCGATATTGCGTCGGCGCACTGGCAACTTCATGCCATGTCGCACCGGCGTCGTGCGAAACAAACAGATTCGGTCGGTTCATCAGCGACACGCCCACATAGATCGTCGAAGTTGGCTTCGCTGCGCCCTCGTAATAGATGGGCTCGACAAACTTCACAAAAACAATTCCACTTCCTCGAACCGGCATCCGGTGCCACCGCTGCTCCGGCGTCTCGCCGGCATCCGGCGCAGGCATCGGCGGCCTCGCCTCCGTCACGTCGGGAAAGCTCGTCACGCGCGACCATGTCACGCCCCGATCCGTCGATCGCCACAGCCCATCGTGTCTGGTTCCCAGATACAACACCCGTCCGTCATTCGGATCCACTGCCATCCGCTCGCCATTGCCGCGCCCGTCTTCATTGCCTCCGAATTTGAACGGCACGTCAGTGCGCTCAAATGTCTTCCCGCCATCCGCAGATCGCAGGATCGCCCCATTGGGCGTCCTTTCGTTGGTGTAGGTCCCGCACGCAAGGTACACGCGCTTCGCATCATTCGGATCGACGGCGATCGATTCGACGCCCATCAGGTTCAGGTCCTTGTACGGCATCCAATCCAACATGGGCTGCCATTGGTGAGCCGTCTCGTCCCACCGGTAAGCTCCGCCCATGTCCGTGCGCGCGTAACGAACGCCCGCTGCCGCAGGATGAAAAATGATGCCGTCCACAAACCCGCCGCCCACGATCTGCACGCTCTTCCACTTGTACGACTGTTGAAGCGGAGTCTCTGCGGACGACAGGAATGCACCGAGCAATGCTATCCCGAAAAGAAAGCGAAATGATCTTGAAAACACGATTGGATCCCCCGATCCCGTGATCTTTGATATCTGCGGCCAATTAAATTGTTTCGGTCTCTGAAAGCCTAGCAGACACTGCCTTCCTGCTGGTGCGATACTCCTGAGGAGCGTGGAGAGTCTCATGACGCAGTTATGGACATACACTGACATCGCCAAAATGATCGACCACTCGCTGCTGAGTCCTTCGCTTACTACGCAGGAGCTCGAGGAGGGTTGCGCGCTCGCCCTGCGCTATAACACAGCGAGCGTCTGCATCATGCCCTATGCGCTGCGACGGTGCGCGGACCTGCTCGCGAATTCCACAGTGAAGTCGAGCACAACGATTGGCTTTCCGCACGGAGGACACGCTACAGCTATCAAACTTGCCGAGGCGCAGCAGGCTCTCGCCGACGGCGGCCAGGAACTCGATGCAGTGATCAACATCAGCAAAGCCCGCAGCGGGGACTGGCACTATGTGGAGGATGAAATTGCCGGACTGACGACTTTGATCCATGACGGCGGCGCAAAGATTAAGGTCATCTTTGAAAACGCCTACCATGACGATGCTGCAAAAATTCGACTCTGCGAAATCTGCGGCGAAATTGGCGTTGACTGGGTCAAGACTTCAACCGGTTACGCGGCAACCGGCGCTACCACGGCCGATCTTGAACTGATGCGCAAACACACGCCGGAGCGGGTTCAAGTGAAGGCCGCTGGCGGCATCCGCGATCTGGACGCACTGCTTGCTGTCCGCACAATCGGCGTGAGCCGCGTTGGCGCCACGCGCACACAGGCGATGCTGGAGGAGTGCCGCCGCCGGCTGGGCCTCGAACCGATCACGCAGACCGCGCAGGCGACCGCGCCTGCCGGGTACTAAATCAATGACTGCAGCAGCAGCAACATCTCGTCCTGCTGCCGCTCGATCGATTCCAGAAGCTTGAACTGGGTCCGGCAGCGGTCAAGATTCTGACCTGGCCTGCCTACCTTGTAATAGGCGTCGCCTGCAAGATGATCTGACAAAAAACGAATTCCCTGCTCGAAGACGATGACCTTTGCGCCTGCGATCAACGATTCGCGCTCGCGAGCCGTCAGGAAGTTCCCCGTACCCTCCAGGTACCCCCGGAGCACAGCTTCAAAGAGTTCGAAATCCATCGCAACCCGCGACAGGTCACGCTCGTCCTCTGCGGCCGGACAGGTCATGGTCCGCACCATATCGCCGAAATCGTATGCGGCGAATCCGGGCATCACGGTATCGAGATCGATTACGCAGATCCCCTCGCCGGTCTCATCGTCGAGCAGCACATTGTTCAATTTCGTATCGTTGTGCGTCACGCGCTCCGGCAGTTCGGCGCTGAGCAGGGCCGTCGCAATCGCCCTTCGCGACATGGCAAATGCAATCTCCTCCCGCGCCTCTGCGCAACGCTTTGCAACATCGTCCCCAACCGCCCGCTCAAGCGCCTCAAACCGTTTTCGCGTGTTGTGAAAATCGGTAATACTCTCGTGCAGCCGTGGCCCCGGCAAATTCGCAAGCAGCCTCTGAAACTCACCGAAGGCCTTCGCCGCTTCGAACGCCTGCGCCGGCGAGGTTACGGCATCGTACGTCTGTGCTCCCTCAATAAAGCGATACCCGCGCCAGTAGCGGCCCTCCCCATCCACATGCCAGCATGTGCCGGCTCGCGCTCGAATTAGTTGCAACACGCGCCTGCCGACATTCGCTTCACGCGTGG
>NZ_JBARMD010000639.1:0-3888 GCF_049802275.1 Occallatibacter sp.
CTTCTTGTAATTGCGGGCAAAGACAATCGTGTGGTGCTCGATATCGTACGTACGGTCAAGGCCGAGATACATCATGAAGGTGGAGCAGGAGAACTGGCGTTTCCGCAGTGACGAGGGCTTATAGCGCTGAAGATCCTTCTCGTCGAACAGGGTGCTCATCGCATGACCAAAATCTGCGTTGATCACCACGTGGTCGCAGTGAATCTTCTCCCCATTTTCAAGTTCGAGACCGCAAGCGCGCCGCCCCTCCAGTAGCACACGTTTTACGGGTGTCGAGGTATGAATTTCGGCCCCTTCCTCGCATGCCACCCGGGCAAACGCTTCGCTGATGCGGCTGAGTCCGCCCATCACGTGATACACGCCGTGCGCGTGCTCGGTGTACGGAATCATCGTGAAAAGACCGGGACAGTCCCATGGCGACATGCCCAGATACTTTGACTGAAAAGTGAACGCCAATCGCAGCTCTTCGGAGCGGAAGTAGTTACCCAACACGTCGTAGAGCGAGCGCCCGGCGGCGATATGGGGAACTGCTGCAAGCAGCGTGGGGCTGATCATGCTGGCAAGCGTTCCATAGGGTTTTTGCAAGCACGGATAGAGCTTTTCGAAGCGCTGACCCTCGCGCGCAAGAAAGCGATCCAGGCCCGCTCCTTCTCCTGGGAAAATCCGCTCGATCTCTGCCTTCATCGCTTGAGGATCAGAATGAACAAGCATGGTGTTGTCATGGAATCGGAGCTCATACATTGGATCAAGCTTCTTGAACTGCAGATAGTCGGTCGAGCGGCGACCTCCCTCTGCGAACAGTTCGTCCAGCAGAAACTTCATCATCAGAAATGTCGGACCGAGGTCGAAGCGATAGTCGCCCAGCCGAACTTCTGCATTCCTTCCACCAATCACGTCCTGCTTTTCGAAAACCTGGACGCGAAAGCCGCGCTGCGCCAGGAGCATGGCCGACGCAAGTCCCCCTGGCCCCGCTCCCACGATTGCAATATGTTTTTTCTTGCCTGCGTGAACGCTCATAAATTCACGCTAGGCCGAATCGGCGGACGATAGAAGGATGCGTACGGTTCGGAGCGCAATCAATTGCTTTGAAAGCAAGAAAGCCCAGTTTTCTTGCAACGCAGTAAAGAAGCACGAAACGCTTTCGCTGACGCCACGCGCTACGAAGTTGAACGTGTAGTGACGACCATCGCCGTGCAGGGCGACTTCACCAGACTGCGGTACGAGTGCTTTTGCAGCGAATCGAAGTAGATGGCGTCCCCCTCCGCGAGTTGGTACTTTTCAACGCTAACGGTCATCTCCAATTTGCCCACAATCAGGTACAGCAGTTCAACTCCCGGATGATGGTGAGGAACCACCTTTTCCGGCGACAGCGGGTGGAAATGCGCCAGATAGCCATTCAGCTTTCTTTCATTCACGCGAAAGTCGAGGCTTTCAAAATGCCACGGTGCAATTGTGGCCTTTGGATCGGAAGGAAATAGTTTGCGCTCGCTGCGGCGTATCACTGCGGTGACATAACGCTTTCGCGGATCGGTGAAGAAGTAGTCCAGACCCACGCTGAACACCATGGCAATCCGCGTCAGCGTCGGCAAGGTCGGCACAAGTCGGCCGTTTTCAAGTCGCGAAAGCATAGCCTGAGAAAGACCGGTGTGTTCCGCAAGCTGAGCGAGGCCCATGCTCTTGCGCAGACGCAGGGTGCGCAGCTTGTCAGCAATGGCGTAGGGCCGAAGTGATTCGTTCACCACGGAGGTGTCGGTAGTTCTCGCTGCCGATTTCTTCTGTTTCAGGAACTGAGCCTCCTGGCCCTGCGACCGACGACTTCCCACTTACAGATTGCTATTTACTCACAATCAAGCGATCTTGCGTCCTTGTCAAGTCGGCAAGTGAACCGCCTGAAGACTCAGGCAAAAACAAGCAAGATCGATGCCAGCAAGATCGCCGATTGTCTTCGCTGCGACTTCCTTCCCGAGTGCCACATGGCATCAACCGAGATCCGCGACCGGCGGCGAACGTTGCGCTATCGCGGGCTGCTGGTCAAGCAGATGGTGCAGATGAAGAACCGCGTATCAGGGCTGCTGCTGGAGAAGGGCGTGACGCATACCAAGCGACGGCTGCACAAGGTGGGCTACTTCGCCGAGCTGATGGCCGGCAACGAAGAGATCGATCAGAGTATCCGGCCGTTTTTGAAGCTAAGCCGCGAACACATCGTTCGGGCGCAGAAGCTGGACTATGCTCTCGTCAGTTCGCTGGAACGTGATCCGCCGCTAGCCGAGAGACTGAAGCGTTTAAGAACGGTTCCCGGAGTCGGCCCGATCACGGCGCTGACGTGGCTCTGGAGATCGGCGATGTCGCTCGCTTTCGCTCGATCAAACAGGCTGTTACTGCGGAATCTGCGGAGCCGAGAAGAGTTCAGCTGACAAGATGATGCGCATGCCCATATCCAAGCAGCGCAACAAGCACATTCAGCATGTGCTGGTAGAGGCTGCCAAACTGGCGCCCAGGCAGTGCCACGAACTGGCTCTGATCGACGAAAAAGAGATGCAGCGAGGTAATCGCAACCTCGCCACCCTCGCAGTGGCGAGGAAGATCGTTGCCTATCTGCTCGCAGTCGAACGCAGACAACAGGATTTCGTGCCCACCGAGGAGTTCGGAGGCACTGCGGCAGCCTAAAAACCTGCCCATGAATGAAAAAACATCAGGATTATTCCGTGCGCAGACTGCCAGGTCCTGCGGTATGGCGACTGAGCGAAGGAGATCAAACTCCGGAGGCTCACCACGAATTGTTTCGGGACTGGCAGAGATCACAAACTCAATCTTCGGCGACGGCTCTTCAGAGCCCGAGGCTGCAAATAGATGTCTGGTTCTGCTCGAGAGCAGGGACCATCGGCCGAGAGGCCAATGATGCGAAACGGGCATCCTAATTCGATCAATGCGCGCTCTCCCGAGCGCGCCATGGACACCTGCGCTTTTCTCTTGCCGTTGACTTACATAGAAGTCGTTAGCCTTGATCGGAAATGCCTCGGGGCGAGTCCTCGCATTCAGACACTTCTGCGCCGGCTGCCCCGAGGCATTTTCGATAAGGGGACTAGAAGGAAGACGGTGGCAGTGGCGGGCGCTGCTAGGGAGCTAGGGGGGAGAAGTGGCCTGTATTAAGAAGGGCGAAGAGGCTGGAAGACCCGGCTTGGATACGGCAACAAGGGAGATAGATCCTCACATGCGGGTAATTTCGCGAGTTGCAGGCAAGCAGGAATGGGCTATAAGGTCGCAACTTCGCACTGAAGACACAGGTGGGCGGAGACGTGGTGCCACATCTTCGCTGGTCCGTGAATAGGGTTGGGATCAGGAAGTGTCGGGAAGGTCGCATCGAAACGCCAGTTGTTGCGCGGTGAGGTTGGGCCCGATGAGCATGTTGGCTCTGCAGCGCGGACAACGCCAGGTAGCTTCCGGGGAGTTGGTGGGATGCGATGTCGGCGGAGGCTGGCAAGCAAGTTGCTGGCGAGCGAGCGCGATGAGAGCGGCCCGGCGTGCGTTGGCGAGATAGCCGAAGTGTCGGATGCGGACGAAACTCTGGGCAGCACATGTTGGCAGAATCGGCGCAGGAACTCGCTTGCGGATGGCGTCATGACGCGCTGCTTGTTACCGTGCGCGTAGTCTTTCCATCGGAAGCTTACGCGTTGACCGTCGAAGCTGAAGTAGGGCACGGGGAGCAGGTCCTGCTCACGCCGGGCAAGCCAGCGCTGGCGCGCCTGTGCCGGACACTTCGGGCAGTGCCGGTTGCGGCAGGAGTTATAAGAGATAGCCTGGAGATCGCACCGCGAGCAGGA
The DNA here is from genome assembly GCF_049802275.1 of Occallatibacter sp. Lineage (NCBI taxonomy): Bacteria > Pseudomonadati > Acidobacteriota > Terriglobia > Terriglobales > Acidobacteriaceae > Occallatibacter > Occallatibacter sp. The sequence goes on from NZ_JBARMD010000639.1 coordinate 3,822, forward strand.
GTCCAGATGGCCTCCGAGCGCAGCAGTTCGACATGCGGCGATGGCCCGCAACACGCTCAGTTGCTGG
>NZ_JBARMD010000640.1:0-5462 GCF_049802275.1 Occallatibacter sp.
ACGGCCTCTTCGTCGAGCACCATCAGCAGTTCCAGGTGCTGTGGAACGGCAATCACGGCCGCACCTACTTCTACCAATCCGAAATTCCCTACGACCCGCCCGACCAGGCAAGCTGGACCTCGGCTCCCGGCATCAACGGATGGGCCTCGTACAAAGTTGCCGACAACGTCACCAGCCACGAAGCCTGGGGACTCGGCATCTACAGCGTTTTCCGCCATCCCAACGTCACGCTGACGCGCGCCATTGAAGTCCCCGTCACGTCCGGCGTCCGCTTCCATCACATGATCACCATCGCCCTCGACAACCTCGGCGAAATCTCCAACGTCATCGACGACAAAGGCGGCCCCACGCACGTCGCCCCCAATCGCGTCGCGCCGAAAGTCGCGGAATTCCCGCAGAACTAAGGAGATCAATCAGTGATTGGCAGGAGGGGTTGGAAAAGGAAGTGGATGTGCGGAGGTGCAGACGGACAGATCGCCATCAACTCGTCGGAGGCCATACGGCTCGAGAGCAAGAATTATGAATGGCGGTTCAAAGCCTCGATCGACCCTCTGTTGCTCGGCATTTTGTCGCCGCGCGTCCTTTGCGGTCTCCTGAAGAATAGAGAGAATATCCGTCGAACCATTCACTCGCGTCAGCAAGACAGGCGGGTCAACGCCTGCCCAGTAAATTGCTTGGCCCACTGCAAGTTTGACTTGATTAATGCTAGTCGTCGGCTGCCAAGCATTTCTGGCGTGGAATTCGAGCCACATTGTAGTAAGTGCTGGCTCAGCTCCGTCCGTTGAGATCAAGGCCAGATTGAATGACGCAACGCCGTTGCTCAGGCTGCGTGGAGAATTCGAGGCAATGTCCTTTACTACGATGGTTTTAACGATGTCCATTAGAGTCTTGTCGGATCGAACTTGTCGAAATACCCGCCATAGATCTTTATGAAGGTCGAATATGAGGTCTGATTTGCCCGTCGCGTCGTTGACGATCTGCATATCCACCGGTTGTCCAGCGACAAGGAGGAGTTTTTTACCCACGTAATGAATCTTGCAGTGTTGCGCTCCATCACTTCGCGTGGAATTGGTTCCAATCAGAAACCCATCGGTAGTTCGAGCTATCACGATTGGGGTGGCGTCGGCGCAGGCTCCGGAAGCAGCGCAAATGAAAATCGCAATACCGATGCGCTGGATGAGGTTCATGGTCCAAACCATAACACTGCCAAGTCTCGCGTGGGACAATGGAACAGTAGACATCATGAGCATCGATACCGTTCCAGACCCCCAGTCCTCTTCCGATACTCCCGAAAGCGTTAGCGACCAGACCACGCCGACAGCAACAGAACCTGCGCCCATTGCAGCCGCCCCAGCTGTCGAGCCTTCGCCAGAATCCCGGCCCGAAGAGCCCGCAGAGCCGCAGGAAGACTTTGCCGCGATCCTCTCCCAGTTCGAGAAGAGCCACACCCACAAACCCGCATCCGGTGTTAAGCAGATCGAGGGCACCGTTGTTTCGCTCTCCGCCGAACAGGTTTTCGTGGACATTGGCTACAAGACAGAAGGTGTTCTTCCGCTCTCAGCTTTTCCCAACGATGCTGAGGGTGTAAAGGCGGGCGACAAGGTTCTCGTCTCGGTAAAGGGCCGCAACGAAGAACACTACTACGAACTCACGCGTTTCAAGGTTTCCCAGCCGCGCGACTGGTCCGCGCTTGAAGCGGCCTTCGCTGAAAAGCTTGCGGTGGTCGGCACCGTCACCGCCGTTATCAAGGGCGGCCTCACCGTGGACATCGGTGTGCGCGCCTTCATGCCTGCCAGCCGCAGCGGTACGCGCGATGCCGCCGAACTCGAAAAAATGGTCGGCACCGAAATCACCTGCCGCATCACCAAGCTCGACGTAACTGAGGAAAACGTCGTCGTCGATCGCCGCGTCGTCCTCGAGGAGCAAGCTCGCGCCCAGCAGGAAGGACGCCTCACCGCCATGCAGCCTGGCGACTTACTCGACGGCACAGTGCGCAGCCTCACGCCCTACGGCGCCTTCGTCGATCTCGGTGGCGTCGACGGCCTGCTCCACGTCAGCGACATTTCGTGGAGCCGCGTCAGCAAGCCCGAAGACGTGCTCTCCGTGGGCCAGCAGATCCAGGTCCGCCTTCTCAAGATCGATCCCGATACGAAGAAGATTTCGCTGGGCCTCAAACAGCTTCAGCCCGAACCCTGGGAGGCCGCGCAAGGCAAGTATCAGGTTGGCCAGCGCATCACAGGACCCGTCACCCGCCTCGCAGATTTCGGCGCATTCGTTGAGATCGAACCCGGTGTAGAAGGCCTCATCCACGTTTCAGAGATGTCCTGGGGCAAAAAGATCCACCACCCCAGTGACGTGCTCAAGCAAGGCGACACAGTTGATGCGGTCATCCTCGGAATTAAACCGGAGGAGCGTCGCATCTCTCTCGGCCTCAAACAAACCCTCTCCGACCCGTGGTCCGATGTCACCAGCAAATTTCCCGTTGGTTCTCAGATTGAAGGCCCCGTCACTAAGATCATGCCATTCGGCGCGTTTATCCAGATCGCCGACGGCGTTGAAGGCCTCGTCCACGTCAGCGAGATCAGCGCCGACAAGCGAATCAATCATCCGCAGGACGTGCTGCGCGCCGGCCAGGTTGTGAAAGCGCAGGTGCTCGGCATCGCGCCGGAAAAGCGCCAGATCAAGCTCAGCATGAAGCAGTTGATTCCCACCAGCATCGACGAGTACATAGCCGAGCACAAAGCCGGCGATACCGTTTCCGGCCGCGTAATCGACGAATCAGCTACCCCCGTCATCATCGAACTCGGCGAAGGCATCCGCGCCACCTGCCGCGTCCCTAAGACAGCCGCCCCTGCCGCTGAAACAAAGCCCGCAGCCAAGGCCGACCTGTCCTCGCTCACAAATATGCTGCAATCGCGCTGGAAGGGAAGCGCACCAGCCCCATCCGCTGCGCCAGAGCCTCTTCGTACAGGTCAGATTCGCAGCTTCAAGATCACCAATCTCGACGCCGATAAGAAATCCATCGAAGTGCATTTGGCTTGAACCCCGCAGTTCCAGAATCTTGTCAGGCCCTCGCCTTCAGCATTCCTCTGCGTCAGAAATTCCCCACGTCAGAAATCCCTCATGTGGTTAGCCGTGTCATTCTGACCGAACGGGGCCCCGAACGTACCAAGGGCTCCGCAGAGCCTTAGCTCTGTGGGGTAGGTTCGGGGATGGTGAGCGAAGAATCTGCTTTTCTGCCTCTTCATTCCTACTGAGGACTCAACACCGTCTCTACAGATAGGTCTCGTCGATATAGCACCAGCGCCAATCTTCGCCGCGCTCGGCCGATCGGATCAGCGGATGTTGCACCGCATGAAAATGCGCTCGCGCATGCCGGTTCTTCGAGGAATCACAGCAGCCCACGTGTCCACACTCCAGGCACATGCGCAGATGCACCCAGGTGTCGCCCGTCTTAAGGCAATCCTCGCAACCCTTGCTGCTCGGCTTGACGTTCTTGACACGATCTTTCTCGTGCGTGCATTTCGTCCCCATTCGTTGCCTCCGGGGATTCCGCTCTCACACCATATACTGCTTCGCCAGTTCGCAAAACTCCTTCGTCTGCGCCGCAATCCATGCATCATCGCGATTGAGTTCTCGCGCCAGCAGTCGCGCCACCGGCCGCGCCATCTGCATGGCCGCCCGTGCATTCAGAAATAGCGCCCGCGTCCTTCGTGCCAGCACATCTTCTACGCTGCGCGCCATCTCCATGCGCGCTGCCCAAACGACCTCTGCACCAATGTACGGCAGCTCCGGATGCAACTGTTTTGCAAGTTCCGGCTCTCGCGCCAGCACCCGAATCTCCTCAGCATCGGCACCGTACACTTCAAGCGAAACCTCGCCATCCTCACCGTTGCCAGTTGCCGCCATATAGCCATGGATCAGCAGGGTTTTCGTCGTGCATTCCGCATCACGCAGCCGGCCCAGCGTAATCGCATGATCCACGCAGTCCTCAGCCATATGCCGATACGTCGTCCACTTCCCGCCCGTAATCGTCAGCAGTCCCGACGTATCTACATGAATCACGTGATCGCGCGAAAGCGAGGAAGTCTTACCTTCGCCCTCGCTCTTCACAAGTGGCCGGAGCCCAACATATACGGCCAGCACGTCTGCGCGAGTCGGCGGTCTGCTCAGGTAGCGTCCTGCAGTTTCGAGGATAAATTCAATCTCCTCGTCCATCGCCTTCGGTTCCAGACTCGGCGCATCGACAGGCGTATCTGTCGTTCCCGCCACCGCATGGCCATGCCATGGAATCACAAACAGCACGCGCCCATCGCTCGTGCGCGGCACCATCAGGGCTGTATCGCCTTTCAAAAAACTTCGGTCAAACACCAGGTGAATTCCCTGGCTGGTCACCATCAGCGGCTCTGCCCCAGCATCCGCCATGCGCCGAATCTCATCTGTAAAGACGCCAGTTGCATTCACCACGATTCGCGCGGCAATCTTCATCTGCTCGCCGGTTTCCTGATCGCATGCGATCAGCCCATTCACGTAACCATCCTCATCGCGCAACATTCCGGTTGCAGGACAGTAATTCAGCAGCGTCGCACCGTGATCTGCCGCAGTCATCGCCAGGTGGATCAGCAGCCGGGCATCGTCAAATTGCCCGTCATAGTAGACAACCCCGCCGCGCAACTCCTCCGGCTCCAGTGCCGGCAGCCGTTCCAGCGTCTCCTCTTTTGTCAGCAGCTTCGACGCGCCAAACCCGTACTTGCCCGCAAGCAGGTCATACAGCTTCAATCCAATGCCGTAAAAAGGCGCTTCCCACCACGAGTAATTCGGCACCACGAATGCGAGATCATGTACCAGGTGAGGCGCATTCTGCCGCAACAGCCCACGCTCCTTCAATGCCGACATCACCAGCGGAATGTTCCCCTGCTCGAGATAACGCACGCCGCCATGTACCAGTTTTGTGCTTCGGCTGCTCGTTCCCTTGCCGAAGTCATGCGCCTCGACCAGCACCACCTTGAACCCGCGTGCCGCAGCATCGACGGCAACGCCCATGCCAGTCGCACCACCGCCGATGATGGCAATATCCCACGACTCACCCGCCGCAGCGCGCTCGCGAACTTTGAGAAGCATCTCCTCCCGGCGCATCATTCACCCCAATTCTTCGAGCGTTCTACTGCTCGTTGCCACCGCCCTCGCCGCTCAGCTCGCTCATTCGCATCCATCCGCGGCTCAAAGCGCACATCACCCAGTCGTTTTGCGCGCAATTCATCGGGGCTGGCCCAAAACCCTGTTGCCAAACCCGCCAGATATGCGGCTCCCAGGGCGGTCGTCTCCGTCACCCGCGGCCGCACCACCGGTACCCCCAGCAAGTCCGCCTGGAACTGCATCATCAAATCGTTCACCGCCGCGCCTCCGTCCACACGCAGCGCTCCCAGCGGCGTACCGGTCTCGCTGTGCACAGCCTCCAGCAC
>NZ_JBARMD010000641.1:0-9022 GCF_049802275.1 Occallatibacter sp.
CTGCTTGCCCGCGCCGCCATCGCCCGCGACATCATCCCCGACGCGCTGCGCAAATCCGGCGCGACCGTAAACGTCGTGGATGCCTATCAGAACGCGATCCCCGCCGGCGCGCCAGATCTGCTACGCGCCGCACTCGCTTCGCGCATCGATGCCGCCACATTCACCAGTTCCTCCAGCGCTGCTCACCTCGCCGAGGTTGCCCGTGCCGCCGCAATCGCCTTCCCATTTCCCGGCGTGAGAGCCATCTCCATCGGCCCCGTCACCAGTGCCACGCTTCGCGAGCTGCGCTGGGAGCCCGACGCCGAAGCCCATACGCACGACATTCCGGGCCTCATCGCCGCGGTCGAGCGAAGTCTCAATTTGTAGTTCTAATTGAAGCTGGAAGTTCTTTTTCAACTCTGCCAGGTTTTGTCTTTGGAGTGGCAAAGCTGCTCGAGGTTGCACTTGTCGCATTTGGGATTACGTGCCACGCACACCTGCCGCCCGTGATGAATCACCTGGTGCGAAAACCGAATCCAGTGATCCTTCGGCAGAATCCGCATCAGGTCCTGCTCCACCTTCTCAGCTGTGTCTGACTTCGTTAGATCGAGCCGCCGCGAAATGCGAAACACGTGCGTGTCCACCACCACGCCCTCAGCCTTGCCATAGCTTACGCCGAGCACCACGTTCGCCGTCTTCCGCGCCGCACCGGGAACGGTGATCAACTCCGCAAGCGTCTCCGGAACCTTGCCCCCAAATCGATCGACAACGGCCTGTGCCGCGCCCTTGATCGACTTCGCTTTGTTATTGAAGAACCCCGTAGTCCGGATAATTTCGATCAACTGCGGAATCTCTGCCTTCGCCATCGCCTCGGGAGTAGGGAATCGCTTGAACAGTTCCGGCGTCACCATGTTGACGCGAACGTCGGTGCATTGCGCCGAAAGAATCGTAGCCACCAGCAATTCCCATGGCGACCGATGCGTCAAGGCGCAAACCGCATCCGGATAAGCCTCATCCAACGCCTTCAAAATCGCCGCAATCCGCTCCGGCGCAAGATCGCGAGAGGCCGAAGTACGATTGGCCGACTTCTTCAACGATTTCTTTTTCTGCAAGGCTTTCGTTGCTGACATGTCCTCTACAGCTTCCCCTCCAGCCACCCACCCAACTTCTCTACCGGCAGCCTCACCCCGAGATAGAACTGCCCGAACAGCGCATACACCGCGCTCACTTCATCAAATCGCATTTCGTAGATCAGCTTCTTGAACACCACCGGATCATCGGCGAACAGATCGACGCCCCACTCCCAGTCATCCATTCCGATCGATCCGGAAATGATCTGCTTCACCACATCGCCATACCGCCGCCCGATCATCCCGTGCTCATGCATCATCCGCTGCCGCTCTGCAAACGGAACCGTGAACCAGTTCACCTGCTCGCCGCGCTTGCGATCCATGGGATAAAAGCACAGATACTTCGCATCAGGAATAGCAGGGAAGAGACGCGACTTCATCGCCTCAGCGCCACGCTTCAGCGATCCCTGAACTTCCGCATTCCAGTCAGGCGTATGGTTCTCAAATCCCTTCGCCGAAGCCGCCTCGTAAGTCTTGCGGCTCGACTCATAAAGTCCGAGCTCGACGACAGAAACATACGAGTGCGTCGGCGTCAGAAAGTCGTAGAACGCAGTCTGCGCCAGATCCAGTTCCACCTGGTTCAACGCGTCAAACGACTCGCGAAAATGTACGAGGATCAGATCGCCCTTATGCCCAAGCTGCGAAAACAATCCCGTCTGCGCTCCGCTGCCCGAACCCTGCTCCAGCTTCTTCAGAGTCGAAGTAAATTCTGCTGCAATGTTCGAACGCTCGCCGTCCGCGCAACCCCGCCACGCCTTCCAGTCAAAACGGAAGAACTGATGCAGCAGTGCAGACCCTTCAAGCGTGAGCGGTACAGGAGGAAACTCAGCCAACGGAAACACCTCATTCGTGCGTTGAAATCAACTCAATCGTAGCAGGTTGATTCGAAGCCTCTAGAAGGGAGCAGCGCCCTTTGGGTTGCCAAAGCTGGGCGTTGACAATCGGAGGGAGCAGGGGCCTTCAGGCCTCTGAATGCCGCGGCAAATAACAGCGGGCTTTAGCCCCGGGTCTCTCTCCGCCCCAGAGTGAAATGATCGGGGATGGGATCAATCATTTCGGACAAGGATGCGGAAGAAAACGGATACTCCCCAGACGCCGTGACCAATCGCCCCCGAACCGGATTCTCTTCGATATATCTCCTGCACGCCTCAAACTTCTCCGCGGTCCGAATTTGCACCTCGTTGAATCCTCGCTCCCAAACATCTCTTTTGCTCTTCAGGCGAAATGAGAAACCTCCTTTGATGAACTGGAGTGCCTTCTCGAGCGAAACATCCGGAGCTGGCGTGAGCAGAAGATGGATATGGTCTGGCATAACCACGAAGGCGTGCAGTTCAAATCGATGCTGGCGTCGATAACTCTGGAGCACATCGAGCATCAATCGTGGCGCAGACTCGAGTTGAAAGAGCGTGCGGCGATTAGCCGTCACCGTCGTGACGAAATAAGTGCGAACGTCTTGCGGTGCGAGTTTCACTTCCGGCAGAATAGAGACTCCGGGCCTAAAGGCCCTGCGTTGCGCGTCACATCTATTCATGGGCCTGAAGGCCCACGCTCCCTCCGTCATGGAATGGAACGATTTGAAGATCCCTCTCTATATATCTCTCTCTTTTGATTCGCGCTCAACGGCCCCTGTGAGGCAATTTCAAGCTTTATACTGAAACAAGCCCATGACCGAACGCATTCTGCCCTACTTGATCCACTTCGTCACCCAGGTCATCGGCTCATTGGGATACGCCGGCATCGCCGCCCTGATGGGGATTGAGTCCGCCTGCATCCCGCTTCCCAGCGAAATCATCATGCCCTTCGCTGGCTACCTGGTCTACACCGGACGCTTCAGCCTTTTCTGGGCAGCGACTGCGGGCGCCATCGGCTGCAACCTGGGGTCCATCATTGCGTACTGGGTCGGCGCCGCGGGCGGTCGTCCGCTGGTTGAGCGCTACGGCCGCTGGGTGCTGATGAGCCATCACGACCTCGATCGCATGACGAAATTCTTCGAAAAATACGGCACCATCACCGTCCTGCTCGGTCGCCTTCTCCCCGTGGTCCGCACCTTCATCGCGTTTCCGGCGGGTGTGGCGAGAATGCCGCAGCTGCGTTTCCACATCTATACGTTCATCGGATCATGGCCCTGGTGCTACGCGCTTGCTTACGCCGGCATGAAGCTCGGTGAAGCGTGGCATACCGATCCGCGATTTGAACAGGCGTTTCACCGTTTTCATCTCGTCGTCGAGTTGGGCCTGCTCGCCGCGATTATCTGGTTCGTCTGGACGCACATCAACCGCTTCCGCCAAGCCAGCGAAGCGTGAGCCATGGGCCGCGAAGGTCACCGGCTTGCGGGAGTACACTGTTGCGTCTGTGTTTTTTTGGATTTTGTGACTTGTAAAGCGATCAAAGGAAGGTTAGGAAAAACGAAATGAGCAATACAGAACAAAGCGGCCAGAAGGCAGGAGCCGCATCGGTTGCGATGCCCGAGCCCGCCAAGGGCAAGCTGGGAGTGATGGTTGTGGGATTGGGCGCCGTGGCGACTACGATGATCGCCGGCGTTGAAGCTGTGCGACGCGGTTTGGCGAAGCCCATCGGCTCGCTCACACAAATGGGCACTGTCCGCCTGGGCAAGCGCACTGACAACAAGTCGCCGCTGGTTAAGGATTTTGTTCCGCTCGCTGACCTGAACGACATCGTCTTTACCGGATGGGACATCTTCGAAGACAACGTCTACGAAAGCGCCGCACACGCCAAGGTTCTCGACAAGGAAACACTTCAGCAGCTCAAGCCCTACCTCGAAACCATCAAGCCGCTGCCCGCTGTTTTTGACCAGTTCTACGTCAAGCGCCTCAACGGCACGCACGTCAAGAAGGGCAAGAACAAGCGCGATCTCGCTGAGCAGGTGCGCGCTGACATACAGGCATTCAGAAAGACAGTCGATCGCGTCGTCATGATCTGGTGTGGCTCGACTGAAATCTTCCTCGAGCCGTCCGCTGTTCACCAGTCCATCGAAGCTTTCGAGAAAGGCCTTGAGGCCAACGATCCCGGCATCGCGCCCTCACAGATCTATGCCTACGCGGCGCTGACAGAGGGTGTTCCGTTTGCCAACGGCGCGCCAAATCTGACCGTCGACGTGCCGGCTATGATCGAGCTCTCTAAAAAGAACGCGGCGCCGATCTGCGGCAAGGACTTCAAGACCGGTCAGACCTTCATGAAGACAGTGCTCGCGCCGGCCTTTAAAGCGCGCCTCCTCGGCGTCTCCGGCTGGTACTCCACTAACATTCTCGGCAACCGTGACGGCGAAGTTCTCGACGATCCCGAGTCCTTCAAGACCAAGGAAGAGTCCAAGCTCGGTTCGCTCGAGTACATCTTCCAGCCCGAGCTCTATCCCGACCTCTACAAAGACATCTTCCACAAGGTCCGGATCAACTACTATCCGCCACGCGGCGACAACAAAGAAGGCTGGGACAATATCGACATCTTCGGATGGCTCGGCTATCCGATGCAGATCAAGGTCGATTTCCTTTGCCGCGATTCCATCCTCGCTGCTCCGATCGCGCTTGATTTGGTCCTGTTCCTCGATCTCGCGAAGCGCACGCCATCGCTCCAGTCCATCGGCATACAGGAGTGGCTGAGCTTCTACCTCAAGTCTCCTCAGACCCGCGAGGGCCTCTATCCCGAACATGATCTCTTCATCCAGTCCATGAAGCTCAAGAACACCCTTCGCCACATCATGGGCGCCGACTTGATCACGCACCTGGGCCTCGAATACTACGACTAGCCAACGGCGGGTGCAGTTGCCTTTCGCTGAGCGGCCAGGATCAAAGCCTCACCCTGAAGGTGGGGCTTTTTTATTCAGCTTTAAATATGCATTTCACGCCCCGGGAACTAAGGTCTATGAACCCCTGACATCTATCCTCGATGCCTCGTCTGCGTTCTAGTAAGAACGACCGTTGCTGGGTGATCATCCGGCGGGACTAGATCGTCGAAGTTACATCCAGTGACCAGGAGGATCGATCGTGCAAGACCTCATCCTGAAACTGTATCTCGCCGCAAGGACCCTGCTCGATCGCACAGAAGGCCAGGGAATGACCGAATATGCAATGGCGGTGGGTCTGATTGCCTTCGGATGCATCGCCGGCGAGGCGGCCATTGCCACCAGCGTCAATCGGGTCTTCATTTCGATCAGCACGGTCATCGTGAACGGCGTTGCGCAATAACCCGCGCTGGCCTTAGACACTGCGCACGACTCCATCAAGAAATAGGTCCGTCGCGCAGCAACTTCAGCGCCCGTCCGCCCACGATCACAGAATCCCCCACCGCGGTTACCCCGAAGGGATCTTCAAGATTTTCCGTGTCTACGATCTGCCGCCAGGCCTTGCCGCGCGGAGATTGCGGAATCGTGAACTCCACCCCTTGATCGGCTGCATTCACAAGCAGCAGAAAGCTGTCATCGATAACAGGGTCCCCATCTTCATCCGACACTTGCAGAGTGCAACCATTCAGCAGCAGCGCAATGGCGCGGTTCCACTCGGCGTTCCAGGCATCGTCTGACACCTCGTTGCCGTCCGGATTGAACCACACCGCGTCCTTTTCGAGCAGCACAAGGCTTCCGTCAGAACGCCGGCGAACTTCGCGATCCTGGAAGAACTTCCGCCGGTGCAGGTTCGGATGCGCGAGCCGAAGCTGAATGATTCTGCATGTAAACTCCCGCAATCGCTCGCGGCGCTCGTCGAGATTCCAGTCCATCCAGGTGAGCTCGTTGTCCTGGCAGTAGCAGTTGTTGTTGCCCATCTGCGACCGCGCCACTTCATCGCCACCTGCCAGCATAGGCACGCCTTGCGACAGCAGCAGCGTGGCAAGAAAATTCCGCATCTGTCGCTCGCGCAGGCGATTGATCTCCTGATCATCCGTCGGCCCTTCAACGCCCATGTTCCACGAGTCATTGTTGTCGGATCCGTCCTTATTGTCCTCGCCATTCGCCTCGTTGTGCTTCTCGTTGTAGCTCACCAGGTCGCAGAGGGTAAACCCATCATGCGCAGTCACGAAGTTGATGCTCGCATATGGCTTGCGCCCGTCGAACTGGTAGAGATCGCTCGATCCGGTAAGACGATACGCGAAATCAGACAACTGCCCTCCATCCCCTTTCCAGAACCTGCGCACTGTGTCGCGATATTTCCCGTTCCACTCCGCCCACAAAACAGGGAACTGACCCACCTGGTATCCGCCCTCGCCCACGTCCCACGGTTCAGCAATCAGCTTCACCTCGGCCAGTGTTGGGTCTTGATGAATCGTGTCGAAGAACGATGAGAGTTTGCTCACGTCGTGCAGTTCGCGCGCCAGGGTCGCCGCCAGGTCAAAGCGAAACCCGTCCACGTGCATGTGCGTGACCCAATAGCGCAGCGAGTCCATGATCATCTTCAGCACCTGCGGATTGCGCACGTTCAGCGAATTCCCTGTGCCGGTATAGTCCATGTAAAACTGCGGCTCGTCCTGCATCAGCCTGTAGTAGGTTGCGTTATCTACGCCCTTCCAACTCAGCATCGGACCCATGTGGTTGCCCTCGCACGTGTGGTTGTACACCACGTCGAGAATCACTTCGATGCCCGCCGCATGCAGCGCCCTCACCATCTCTTTGAACTCGCGCACCTGGCCGCCCTGGTCGCCGCTGGAAGAGTAACGCGAGGTCGGGGCAAAGTATCCCAGCGTGTTGTAACCCCAGTAGTCGCGCAGTCCCTTTTCAACGAGATGGCCTTCATCGATGAAGTGATGAATGGGGAGTAATTCCACCGCGGTGATGCCGAGATTTTTGAAATAGTCGATGCTAGCCGGATGCGCAAGCCCGGCGTACGTTCCGCGCAGGTTTTCCGGGATTTTGGGATTGCGGTAGCTAAACCCTTTGACGTGCGCCTCGTAAATTACCGAATCGGGCAGCGGGGTCTCGGGTTTGCAGTCATCCGCCCAATCAAACGGATCATGAATCACGACAGACTTCGGCACACCGCGCGCGCTGTCCTGTTCGTCAATCTTCAGCAGGTCGCCTGAAGCAACATCGTAGGGGAAAATGGGGGCCTTCCAATCAACCTGGCCTGAGATCGCTTTCGCATACGGATCGACCAGCGACTTCGCCGGATTGAACAGCAGTCCCTGCTTCGGATCCCACCGCCCGTGAACGCGGTAGTTGTAAAGCTGTCCAGGCTTGATGTCCCTGATGAATCCGTGCCAGACAAACGCTGTCCGCTCGCGCAGCGTCGCGCAGTCCGTCTCGTTTCCATCTGCGTCATAGAAGCACACGTCCACGCGATCTGCCCCCTCTGAGAAGAGAGCAAAATTCGTGCCTTTCCTGTGTGCCGTGGATCCTAAAGGATAGGGCTTACCGGGCAGCAACGTGCGGCTCATTATGCGCTTCGATGCACGCCAGATAAGTACCGTTGTTTGTTGCTGCCAGGAAAAGCAGAGGACTATGCCGCCATCGCCTTTGCGAGCCGCCGAATGGTCAGTACGGTAATGTCATCTTCCTGCCCGAATGCCTTCGCCGCGTCCGCAATATAAAACGCTGTCTGGTTGCTCAGATTGTGCACGCGATCAAACCCAAACAGCTCGCCTGACCCCTGCCGCGCCTCTACGACGCCATCCGACATCATCAGCAGCCGGTCGCCGGGATGCAGGTAGAGCCTCACTTCGTCGTACGCCACATCGTCAACAACGCCGAGCGGAAGTCCGCCGGGCAGCCTGACCTCCTGGGTATTCAAATACGGCGGCAGATGGCCCGCATTGGCAACCACCACCTCACCGTCCGGCCCGAACCAGCAAACCTGGCAGGTTGTGAAGCTGTCGCTGCCAATCAACACCCGGTTCAGCGACTCAAGTATCCGCGCCGGACTTCTCTCCGCGGTGCGTCGCAGCGCCCCCATCAGCATCGACACATTCATCGCAGCCTGCAAACCCTTGCCGGCTACGTCGCCAAGAATCACCAAAAGGCCACCGTCTGCTGTTGGCTCAATGTGGAAGAAGTCGCCGCCGACTTCGGTCGCCGGGTTGTAAACCGAGTCCACCTCGTACCCAGGCGTCTCCACCTTCTCGCGCGGAATCATCAATTCCTGCACGCTGCGCGCAGCCGCCAGTTCGCCGCTGGCGCGCTCCTGCTCGTGGTGAATGCGCAGGAAGCGCACAAAGATGATGACAATGATGGCCAGCAGTCCGGCGAAATCCGCAATCGCCGCAAAGTGGATCGGGATCGGCCCCGCCTGGATCGTCAGTGGAGATTTGTAGGTGCCGCCGCCTATCTCTCCCATGCCGCCGGTCAAAAACGGCTCGATGATGCCAACCATCGTCAGCACCAGCGGAATCAGCAGCAGCCCCGCTTCGAAGTTCCGCTTGATCGTGGCAATAATCAGCGTCAGGAAGACAAAGATCGCCCAGCCAATCACCCAGAAAATGGCGCTCAACAGCACGACGACCAGGGCAATGGTTACCGCCTTATTGTGACCGACAAGCAGAATCGTCGGAGCAATAAGCGCCAATATCGGTGCCGTATAGCGCAGAGCCTTGATGTACCAGCGGCGCTTCAGCGCGAGGAAAGCAACCAGGAACTCAAAGTACAGATAGGCTGAAATGAACACGAGCTGGAGGTAGAGTCCGCCTGACCATATGTTGTCGAGGAGCGCGGAACTGCTGGCCTGATCGATGATGCTGGTCGGTACTTGCACCAGTTCGTGCAACGCCAACCAGAGATACTCCGGATGTCCCTTCTGCGTGAAGTAGAGGGTCAGAAGGAATACCGACAGGAACAACAGAAGGATGGCAATCACAAGGCGCGGGAGACGCTCGAAGAGCGTGCGCACCGACCACAGACTGAGCGCCTCCTCCAATTCGTGCGGAGGGCCCAGCTCGAATTTCCGGTTGAAGAAGAAGTTGGTATAGCCCTTAAG
>NZ_JBARMD010000642.1:0-5188 GCF_049802275.1 Occallatibacter sp.
AGGTTGCTGGTCCAGCCAACGCCGTGGCCGTGATCGGCGCGCCAGATCCAGGTGTGGTCGATGATGGTGTCGTTGGAGTTGACGATCAGGTTGACCTTGGTGCTGCCCACGCCTGCTCCACCGACGCGGAAGAATACGTCGTGAAGGAAGATGGGATCTTTAGCGTGTGAGACGTGGCTGCCTTGCGGACCTATTTCAACGAGGACGGGAGAGATTTTTTCGCCCGCATCGAAGAGGATCCCGGCGATGTCGATGCCATCAGCGTCTGTAGTGGTGAGGGCTGCTGTGCCGTTGGTGGGCCGCAGGGTGGCGAAGCCGAGCCCGATGACAAGAGTATCGGGGCGCTTGATCTCAATGGGTTCGGTAAGGTCATAAATGCCGGGGGTGAGAAGAAGGTTCTTGCCGGTGGCGAGCTGCGCATTGATGGTGGACGCCGTGTCTTTGCCGGGACTGGCGATGTAGAACTGACTGATCGGAATGGAGCGGCCCGGAGTTGAGCCGCCATGCCAGGTGATGCCTGCGCTGTTGGTTCGCAGAGCGGGAACGCGGACGCTCCAGTTCCCTTTCGCGTCGGCTTCGAGGAAGGGCTTTTCGCGGACGATGGGAGTTTTGTCGACCTTGGTGTAGGGTGGCTGGGGCCACTCGCCTTCAGGGGGATGCGGGATGCCGACGAAGACCATGTTCCAGTTGGCGCCGGTCCAACTGCCCCATTCGCTGTTGCGGGAGATCCACTGCTGCTGGGGACCCGCGCCGACGTTGCCGTCGATGAGGGAGTCAGACATCCAGCCGCCGCTGGCCCATCCGCCTTTCTGATGGAGAACGATGTTGCCCAGAATGTGCATGCGGCGGAAGGGCACGGCCTGCGAGACGGCCCACTGCATAGTTCCTTCGGTTGGGGTTACGGAAAAACCTTCGACGCCGCGCCAGAAGGTGCATGTGGCGTTGTTGCGCGGCAGGCTCGCGTCAGAGTGGACGTTGCCGGTGATGTGGACGGCGTCGGGCGTGGCGCCGAGGCCGAGCACTTGCGTGTAGAAGCCGACTGGCACATCTACGTGATATTCGCCGGGCAGGAAGAGCAGGGCGTAGCGGGCAGAGCCGAATTCGCTGTGCTGCTGGATTGCGTAGACCTTGTCGATCTGCGTTTGAATATCCGCGGAGGACATTGAGGGATCGAAGAGCAGAACGTTGGGACCGAGGTCGGGAGTCGAAGCCAAGTTGTGCGCCGGTGGAGGGCCGGCAGCAGCCAACTGCAGAGAGAACGCGAGAATGCAGAGGGTGGTAAGTGAGGCAAGCGCAATGTTCAAGCTGGTTCCAAGTGCTCGAGTTGTTGACATGTCCGGAGGATCTCTCTGAAGTCTGAATGCGATGACCTAAGCATGGTATTCCATTCGCCTCACGCCGCGCGCAGGTGGTGGACATGGCGCCGTCTGACAGGCGAGAATTGCGGTCGCACGGGAAAGGCTTCTTTATATGGGACCAATTTCACGCAGGGATTTTGTGCGCCTCGGAGCTGGCGCAGTGGCAGCGGGCGCAGCGGCTAAATCGATTGTGCTGGAACCGACGGTTCTAGCTGCTCAGACAGCGCAGACGGGAAAAAAGATTCGCTTCGTTTCGATCGGGACAGGGATTCGCGGATGCGACTTGCTGCGGTCGGCGAAGAAGCTGCCAAGCGGAGTGTGCGTGGGCACGGCGGATCTGTACGACATGCATCGCAAAGCAGGCGTCGAGGCTTATGGCGCCGACGTTCCGACAACGAAAGATTATCGCGAGTTGCTCGATCGCAAGGATGTGGATGCGGTGATCGTGGCAGTTGCCGATTTCCAGCATCGGCACGTGGTACTGGATTGTGTGGCGGCTGGGAAAGACGTCTATTGCGAGAAGCCGATGTCGCACAACGTGGCAGACGGGCTGGCCATGGTGAAGGCGGTGCAGGATGGAAAACGGATCTTCCAGGCGGGCAGCCAGCGCGTGAGCAATACCCTTGTTAAGAAGGCGGCAGAAATCTGCAAATCGGGACGGCTGGGCAACGTCTCGTCGATTGAAGCTCATACCGATCGCAATTCTCCATCCGGCGCATGGGTGTATCCGATTGCTCCGGATGCGAGCGCGGAGACGATCGACTGGACCACGTGGCTGCGCGATGCGCCTTCGCGTCCGTTCGATGCGGCTCGATTCTTCCGCTGGAGATGCTTTGCGGATTACGGTGAAGGGCTCGCCGGCGACTTGTTTGTGCACCTGCTGTCGGGGATGCAGTGCGTGACGGGGATCAACGCGATTCCGGAACGCGCCTATTCCACGGGAAGCCTGTCTTATTTCAAAGATGGTCGCGATTTCCCTGATCTGCTGGAGACGCTCTACGACTATCCGGGCGTAGCGGTCAATATGCACTGTAATCAGAACAACGCGGCGGGCGACATCACCATCTTCTACGGTAAGGAGGCCACGATGACGATCAATGGCAACACGCTTACCGTGGTTCCGCAGGATACGCGTCCACAACCGGAAGGCTACGCGCTGAATGGGTGGACCGCAGAGGCCAAGCAGAAGTACCTGGATGATTGGCATGCCGCGCATCCGCAGCCGCTGGCGCCGTTGCCATTAGCGGAGACGTATTCTCCGCCTCAGGGATACGACGACACCGCTGACCATCTTGCCAATTTCTTTCAAGCCGTTGAGACGCGCCAGCATGTTGTTGAAGACGAGGTCTTTGGAAACAACACGGCGATTGCGTGCCATATGGCCAATCACTCATATTTCAATAAGAACGTGGCTACGTGGGACGCGGCCGCGGGAACCATCAAGGGCTAGCGAGAGCCTTGAGGAGCATAGGTGAATGACAACTTCTTCTCGGCGCAGTTTTTTGAAGGCTTCAGGCGCGTTGGCGGCAGCCGCCTGCGCGGGTGGTAAACGATTGATGGCGGCACCGCTCCGTCTGCCGATTGGGCTTCAGCTCTACTCCGTGCGGAACTTGTTGCCGAAGGATTTTGAGGGAACGCTGCATCAACTGGCGGCCGCCGGGTACAAGGAAGTGGAAGCGGCGGGCTACTTCGACAAGACTGCGGCAGATTTTGGGAACGCGCTGAACAAGGCGGGGCTCAAATGCGTGAGCACTCATCACCAGCTGACCCAGTTGAAGACGCAATTCGACCAGTTGATCCAATACGGACAGGCTCTTGGGCTTGAGTACATCATTTGCTCCTGGGCGGGAGTCCATCGCGATCCTACGCGCAAAGGCGAACTGAACCTGGATGACTGGCGCTACGTGGCCGACCAGTTTAATGCGATCGGCGAAAAGGTGAAGGCGGCAGGCATGACGTTCGGCTATCACAACCATACCGTGGAATTCGGAACGGAGAACGGCGTCGTGTTTTTTGACGAGTTGCTGAAGCGCACCGATCCCAAGCTGGTGGTCTTCGAAATGGACTGCGGCTGGGTGGTGGGCGGTGGACACGATCCAGTTGAGTATCTGAACAAGTTCCCGCAGCGCTTTCCTCTGCTTCACGTGAAGGACATGGTGAAAGAACCGGATGGGAAGCTGCGCAATGTGGTGATGGGCAAGGGATTCATCGATTACAAGCCGATTTTCCGCGCGGCGACAGGGTTGAAGCACTACTTCATCGAGCAGGAGGAATTTGAAGGCGACCCGATGACGGAGCTGCGCGAGGATGCGGATTTTATGAAGAAGCTGGATGTTTAGCGGTCGTCGCTATTGTGGAAACGACTGCAACCCTCCCGAAACTCGAAGGCAAACGTCCTTATGTTGTTTGTAGCTGATGTGAACCCCGAAGATGCGGTCGGCTCACATTCTAAAACTACGGTTCCTGCATGCACAGATTTTCGATTTTGCTTATCTTCCTGTTTCTTGTGAATCCCATTGGAGCTGCAACCCGCGTTACCGTTGCGCAACTTGAGCAGTTCCTGACTTCCAAGCAGGCGGCGAAGCAGTCCGATGGTGAAATGGCGGACCGGCTTGTGTCGGTACAACTTATGGAACAACTCACAGCGCAAACACTGGTACGCATCGAGTCGGAAGCGAGCCTCGGTCCAAACACGCTGGAACAGCTTCGACTCATCGCAAACTCTTCGATTTTCTTCGCTCCTCCTTCGGGAGAACTCCCAAACCTCGCTGTCCCCGATCAGATCTCGCAACAGCGAATGCTGAATGCAGCAATAGAGTATGTCGACGGTGCTCTTCAGCGTCTACCCGATTTCCTCGCCATTCGCACCACAGATAGTTTCGACAATGCTCCTCAGCGAGCAGGTTCAAAACACGGGAAGCCTGAAGCGGAACTGCATCTCGTTCGCGAATCTCGCCGCGAGATCGCATATCGAAATGGAAAGGAGATCGTAGATTCCGACAGCGATTCAGGGAATGGTCAACTTGGATCATCCGCTTTCGCCGGTTTCACCACGAAGGGCGAATTCGGTCCAGTCCTCAAGACAATCCTCAGCGACTCGTTCAAGGGAAGTGTCGTATGGAATCGTTGGCAGACGAGCGAATCAGGCGCTCTGGTTGCGGTCTTCCGCTATGTCGTCTCAAAGCCCGCTTCTCACTATCTTGTCGACTTCTGTTGCTATCAGAAATCCAGGGACGATCCACAAACATTTAGGTTCCGGTACTTGGCTGGATATCACGGCGAACTCTATTTGGACCCTTCGACTGGCGTCGTGGACCGCATTACGCTGGAGGCAGAGTTGACCGAGGATGATCCAGTTATGGTTTCCAGCAGCGCCGTTCAATACGGCCAGGTCAACATTGGCGGAAAGAGGTACATCTGTCCTGTTCGCGGCGTTGCGGTGTCAGAAGTACACAACCTGAACATGGAGCTCGTCGACAAGATTGGTCCCGAGAGACTCATCAACGAGGTTCGTTTCTCCAACTACCACAAATTCGCGTCCACCATGCGAATACTGCCCGGAGACCCCGATGCGAATTGAGGGTCACCGCGTAACTTTCAGTAAGAATCAGTAAACAGTTCAGGGGTAACGCATCAGCCTTGGGGGCCCGTGACGGTCAGCGACGTTGCGGGTTGAGGTGCTTCGGATAGGCTTGAATCATGAACATTTTTGACGAGAAGCGCGCGGAGTTGGAGAAGCATGAGTTCATGATGGGGCGGGAGCGGGGCAGACTGGCGGTGGCGCTGGACCTGCTGACCGATTCGCTGATCATGGTAGGGCAGCATGGGGT
>NZ_JBARMD010000643.1:0-10580 GCF_049802275.1 Occallatibacter sp.
ATGACATTACAGTGCTCAGAGTTTCATTTGCCCCGGTCCTCGCGTTCGCGTCGGGCGCATAAAAGCTCTCAAAACTTGCTGAATACAATCAATCCCCCACTCGGTACAACGCAATGCCGCCACTCAATGCAGCATTGTGTCGCCACTGTTACAAAAGAACCCGCCACCGGCTGAGTGGCCAATGGAGACAGGCATCATCCGCGCCGAAGGCGTGTGGGGCGTGTGGGGATGTTGATCAAGTAGTAATTTCCGGTTGGGCGGTTATCCAACCGGAACGCCAAGGGCAGCCTGAAGACCGGCGCGCGTGTGCTATTTGGTGACTGCCTCGAGTTCCGTTACGGAGCTTAGCGGAAGTTCCATTGTCCCGGCTTTGCGGGAACTTTGATCGTAGACGCCGGTACGGAGCCAATGTTGCCCGTAGGGTACCTCAATCTCCGCACGTAGCTTTACCCCGGTCTGCTCATACTCGCTATAGGTCTCAGGTTTGATACTCAGCGCAACCTGGTGGTCTTTGCGACTCGCAATATGGCCGTAGCGGTCGTAGATGATTAGCGAAATGTTCAGCGCGCCTTTGTGCAGACCTTCCGCATCCTGTTTCAGGTCAAGGTCCTTGAGATCGATGGCGAAGGCCACCGAATAGCGCCGTGGATGTCCTTTCGGGACAGAAGATTTATCCTCCGTCTGGGCAGGCTCCTGTTGCTGCGGCAACGGCTGAATGAGGACCTTATACAAAATCTGCTCACTCTGCGGCATCCCAAGGTCCATGAATGGCCGCAAGGGATCGACTGCTGTCTTGCTTGAGGCGTCTTTTGCGGACTGGGCGGCACCCGGCAGGTCTGCATCAGTTGCGTAGTAGCCGCGGCGATACGAAAGTGTGTATTTGCCCCCGGCGACCTTCGCCTCAATACGGCGGTATGCCCCATCCATCTTCTCGTCCGTTGGAGTGTAAGAGAGTGTGTAAAAATCGCCGCTCATTGAAACGATGTTGGCAATGACTTCAGAGAGTCCATTGGTGTTGTAGAAAGCTCTGCCGCCCGAGTCGTGGGCCAACATGTCCATGGTTGCCTGATCGCTATTGCGCGTACTTTTCTCGGTTGTGAGCGGATTGCTGATGGGACCGTTGGGTCCCAGCGGACCGTCAGTCGCCGGGTCCATGTTGGCGCCAGCCTGCGTGCTGCTATCGAGTTGCTCCCCCGGCTTGGTGCTGATCAAGCCGCTCGCACCGCTCATTTCCCTGGGCAACTGCGTTCCCGGCGATGCGTTTGTTCCAGATGCAGTAAAAGCCTGCATCTCACTTAAGCCGCGTGCATAAACCGGATAAATCGCGACGCGCGCTGCGGTCAGTAGGTTGACCGTCTTCGCGACGTCCCCTTCAAATCGCGTGCTGGTGGGACCGAACAGGTTCGGTGGGAACGACTCTGAAAACCAGATCAAGTTCTTGCGGCCAGGAAAGCCGCCGAGAAATGCGGCAAGCTGCTGCAAATTCGCCAGGGTTCGATGATCACGATCACTTTGTTGCGCAGTAGAGATCTCCGCCATGAATCCCTGTAGCGCCGCGATCATGATTGGAGACGCTGATGGGCTGTCCGGCACGTGACCGCCTCCCGAGCCGGGAATGATTTGCGACATCTGCCCGATCACTGCTTGTTGCGCACTGCTTTCGGCCGGTGACGTCAGCAACGCGGGACTTTCGATCTCATTGTTCTTTTTGTTGCCTAACGCCGCTACAAGAACCGCCGGGTCGTCGGTAAATCCCTGCACAAAATGCAGCCCCATCGACATAGTGAAGATCGCCATGCGCGATCCCGGCTCCAGGGTCTTCAGGAATCGAATGGCCTGCTGATGAACAAAGACCTGGTCTTCCATCGGAGAATTTAGCGAATCCAGTAGCAACACGTTGACCGCTGGCGGCTGGCCCGTTGGCGAGAAATTGCTAAAGACGTTTGGCGGCAGCGTGGGGAACTCTGCTGGTTCCGCTTTCGACGAAACGGAGTGTTCCTCAAAGAAAGAGACTGTCTGGGGCTTTCCCTGCTCAAGGACGATGAAATCGCTCTGCTTCAGTCCGCGGACAGGAACACCCTTATGATCGGTCACCACCAAATCCACTACGACCGCTCTGCTGGTGATCTGCAGCGAAGCGTCAGACCCAGTGGCCGACGGATTGTCTTGTGCTTTGAGTTGCCTTGTAACGCACATGGAACCCAATACCAGGATGCAAATCGACAGTTCTTTCATCGAAACCGCTTTCGGACCCCAAAAAGCACACTTGCTCGCAAAACATTCGTCAACGCCAATTCACTCAGGCTGAAGGTTGGGAGTTTGTGCCGTCGGCTTCTGAGCATCGGGCATGTCATGTGTGATGGGGTTGGTTGTCAAAGCACCATTCGCATCCAGAATGATGCGCGAGCTTGACCCCAACCGGTGATAGTCAGTAAAGGAAGTTCGGTTGAGCATGGTGACAGGCCGGACCAACTTCTTGTTGCGGCCTGGATGAGTGCAAAAGTCAGATTCCTGCGCCATAAAAGTAAGGCTGCGGACCGGACATATTGAGATGCGCTCGCCAATCAACACCGGGCCATATTCAATAACTGAAGCGACATGCGAAAGTGCATCGCTAACTGCAGAGTCAACTTCGAGAGTGATGCGCATGATGGCGCCGTACTTCGGGTCAATCGATAGCGATCCGTGGTAGGCGCGAACTTCTTGATGCGCGGTCCTACCAGCGCAAACGTAATTAACCTGATAATGCGAGGCTGAAATGGGCACAGCATAGCGATAGACCGCGACCGGCCCGTAACGGGTCTGTTCCCAATGATGAAAAGCAAGTTTGCTGTTGGTCACGTCAAGAAAAACAGCGACCAATTCTGGACCGAACTCCCCCTGGCTTTCCAGCCCGGCTTCGGGGTGGATTTCTCCGGAGTGAGTGGACAGCATGGGATTGATCACCTCTTTGCCGTCGCGGAATGTGATCTCCTGGCTGAATGTTCCCGTCGGATGCAGTTTGTCACTTGCTAGGAACTGTCCTCCGATTGTCAGTGGTGCATCGTCGAGTTTTACAGAAGTGCGCGTGGCAAAGAAATTTGGCAGGTGCTGTAAGATCTGGAGCACATAGACCCCTGCTGCACTCGTCATCTGGCGCTGCGCGTCCGCATTCGGAGCTGGAATGGGAGGCATCTCGCTTACCGGTGGGTCTAAGAGAGCTGATCGATCGGCGAGCAATTCCAAAGTTGCGAGGCTTTGCGGGCCAACCTTGTACGATGCCGCAAAACTGGCAACTGTACCAGCAGTGAGACGTTCTGAGAGTTCCAGGCGTTCGAGTTGCGGCGCTAAGACCGAATCCTGCCTCATTTCGACAAGCAGATCGGTACCACCCATTGTCTCGAGCAGTTTGTCGGCTGCGGAATTAGAAACTGTAGCGCCAGCCGCCAGCTTGCGTTCGAGTTGCTCCACCGTTACTCGCTGTGCCACTCCAAAGGGCAGAAGCAAGGCAACCATGAGCCCGAACTGAACTAGCCTTCGCATTTAAACCGTGAGCACGCTTCCCAACAGCTTGATCGGTTGTCAAGGCTAGACTGATTCGCATCGATCTGTTTGTGCAAGCGATCACACTACATTGCCTTTGGTATGAGATTTTCAGCCATTCGGCACGCCAACGTGGGTCATTCCCCAGTTCGTCCGAGGTTCCGGTCCTATAGTGGGCTACCCTGACGTTATATATCGGTAAACAGCCGGCCGGATTTCGGTGTTTCACCACTTTTGACGATCGCGCGGTCCTGCAATGGATGGCGGAATAACGCTGTGTAGACTGGCGGCATTTCATCGTAACCAGCAAAACTTCCAGAATACGAACAGCAACAAAATACAGTCGCAGCATCTTCGTCGTGTCTGGCACACCATCTTCTGTTTGCGAACAAGTGCTGTTTTGCAGGCCGCTTTTTCTGGATTTCAGCGCATCCCACCTAGGCGATCAGAAGTATCGCAAAGGAGAACTGATCAATGACCGATTATCGTGTCAATCCGGGTGAAGTCGAAGAAGATCAATTCACCGCCGCAATCGAAAAGTCCACGTCGAAGATTCCTACCAGCACCTATCTTGCTCTTGCGCTTGGCGCCATGGCCGTCTCTGCCGCTCTGCAGGCCTGGAACAAGAAGCATGAATCAATGTTTGTCGGCCAATGGGCTGCGCCTTTCCTGCTGCTGGGAATTTATAACAAGCTGGTGAAGCAGCACGGATCCGATGGCTCTGGCCGCGGAAGAGACGCTGGCTACGTCGGATCGGGCGAACGCAGCCATCGATCGCATGAAGGAGCTTATTCGCAGCCCGCCGGAATCTGAGCGCCATCCAATCGCTCCGCTATTTTAGATCGATCTTGCGGAAATAAAACACAGGCAGGTGACAAGTGAATCACCTGCCTGTGTTTGCGGAGGGAAGAAGAATTATTATTCGCCTCGCGCGGAGGTTGCGCTTGTGACCAGCACCTTTTGCGGCGCTTCGACCTTTGCGGACGGAACCTTCAAATCGATCTTCATCGTGGCGACTTCAGGCTTTCCATTCGACGGCGCTGAGAAGGTGAGCTCATATTGATGGTTCAGCCGGCGCCGCAGATCCTGCAGAAACGGCTCAAACGAGACTGGGTTCCCCATCCCTTGCCAGTAGCTGTTGCCGCCAGTGGCCTGCGTCACCATCAGCAGCAGATTCTGTCCTGCGTTGTTTTCGTACCAGCTGTTGTTCGCGCGGCCCATGTCCTTCCAGTAGATGGAATAGACAACGATGCCGGCGCGCACGGAGTCGTTGATTGCCTTATCGACGTACGGATCTTCAGGGTCGTAGCGCCGGTCGTAATTGTCGACACCATCCGTGACCATCAGCACTTCGCGCCGGGCGGTTCGGTCGTGCGATGGCCAGTTCTTGGCCAGATCGGAAAGACAGAAGTACGGGCTTGCATTCGAGCCAGGGAAGCCGCTGCTCACGTGCAAACCCTTCAGCACATCGGCCGCATTCGACGAAAGCTGGCTGCCGAAAGCGGCACGGCCATTTTCCATGTAGGCGATGGCTATCCGGGTGTTCGGCGGCATTTCCTTCACGAAACTCTCGATTTCGCTGAACTGGGTACCCAGGCTGGTGCGAGAACCACTGTCCATCAGCAGCACAAGCTCCACCGGGCTGTTCGAGTCCTGTAGCGCCGTAAAGTTCAGAACCGACGACTCCTTGCCATTCACCTTGAGTTTGAAATCCTTGGGAACCTGGCCGATGTTTTCCTTCGGATGTTCCGGCAAGATGGTGACAACGGCGCGTCCTTGTCCCTGCTGGTCATTCTTCTGCGCAAACGCGGGGAAAGTCGCCAGAACGGTTCCGGCGGTTAGTGTGAGCGCTAATCCTATTGTTTTCATATACATTATCCTCATTCAAGCTGCCCCTCGGCGACCATTTCATCGGGGAGCGTTTCCTTCGAGTCTTCATATCTTTAGATGCGATCGCGATGGATATGTTTCGGTGCTGCCCTAAATGGTCTTGTCTACGCGGCTTACGTTCTTGGAAAGAGGCCGCGCCGTTTGCATTTCAGATACCATTCCGATAATATTCATAGATGTGCCCGGGGAAATCTCTGGGCCGTCAATAACACCACGGCTTTTGGACCTGTTCGAGAGCGAAAACGCTGAAGTTCCAAGGCGTAAGCCTCCAGGTTCCCT
Source organism: Occallatibacter sp. (assembly GCF_049802275.1). Taxonomy (NCBI): domain Bacteria; kingdom Pseudomonadati; phylum Acidobacteriota; class Terriglobia; order Terriglobales; family Acidobacteriaceae; genus Occallatibacter; species Occallatibacter sp. The sequence goes on from NZ_JBARMD010000643.1 coordinate 5,692, forward strand.
GAAAATGGGGCTGGCAAATGCGGTGGGAGACGAGGATCTGATGGCTAAAATCAGCAAGAATATTGCTAAGGCGCGTGCGGCTGTAACCAAGCCCGCGTATCCGCTCAACGAAGCGGTTACCCTGCTCAAGGAAGTCAAGTACGCCAAGTTCGACGAGACTGTGGATCTGACCATGCGTCTGGGTGTCGACACCCGTCACGCCGACCAGATGGTGCGCGGAACCGTGGTTCTGCCGCACGGGTTGGGCAAGACCAAGACCGTTGCCGTGATCGCATCCGGCGACCGCCAGAAGGAAGCACAGGAAGCCGGTGCTGACTTCGTTGGCGGCGAAGAAATGGTCGAGAAGATTCAGAAAGAGAATTGGACTGCGTTCGACGCGCTGATCGCCACGCCCGACATGATGAAGGTTGTCGGCCGTCTCGGCAAGGTGCTTGGTCCGAAGGGCCTGATGCCGAACCCGAAAACGGGAACCGTGACGCAGGACGTGGCTGCGGCGGTGAAAGAGATCAAGGCCGGTAAGGTGGAGTTCCGCGCCGACAAAACCAGCCTGGTGCATGTGCCGGTGGGCAAGCTTAGCTTTGCGCCAGAAAAGCTGGTCGAGAATGCGACTACAGTAATTTCATCGATCGTGCGAGCGAAGCCTTCGGCGGCAAAGGGCAAGTACATCAAGAGCGTCACGCTGAGCTCGACGATGGGCCCCGGGGTTCCGCTGGATTCAGCAGTAGCGGACGCGGCGGGCAAGCACTAAAGAGCAGTGTTCAGTGATCAGTGGACAGTGGCCAGTAAGTGCTGGTGACCCGATGCTGATGGACTGGCAAAGAAGCAGGATGAAATTTGGGGCGCCGATTGAGGGCGCGGAGCAGGGATAGAGAAGGCTGAGCAGAGGGTTACAGGAAACTGACCACTGATCACTGATCACTGTCCACTGCCTGAGCGGAGCGAAGACATGGCAATTTCGAAAGCAAAGAAGACTGAGAAGGTCCAGCAGCTGTCAAAGGAGCTGGAGACCTCGACAACGGCAATTATCGGTACCTTCAGTAAGCTGACCGTTGCCAAGGACTATGAGCTGCGCAAGGTCATCCGCGAGGCGGGTGGCAAGTATCGCGTGGTCAAGAACAAGCTGGCGGCCGTTTCAAGCGAAGGGACCTCGATCGCTCCCGCGCTGAAAGGCTTGAAGGGCGTGAATTCTGTTGCATTCACCTCAGGCGACCCGGTTGCGCTGGCCAAAGTGTTCGCGAAGTGGGCCGGTGAGAACGCGGAGTTCCAGTTCAAGCTGGGCATCGTTGACGGCAAGCTGCTGAACGTGGAAGAGGTTAAGGCGCTGGCAACCATGCCGGGCAAGGAAGAGATCTTTGCCAAGCTCCTGTTCCTCATCAACGCTCCAGCGCAGCGCCTGGTTACAGTGATGAATGCGACTGGACGCGATCTGGCTGTAGTAATCAACCAGGGCGTCGAAAAAGAAAAGTTTGCAGCGGCATAGATTTGTGGTCTCCCAGGTCTCAGAAGCGAGACCTGGGGCACCCAGTTCTTAGCTAATGGCTAGAGGCTAGAAGCTGAAAGCTGTTTTTAGGGTTTGGCAGTAAGGCAGGCGGAAAGTGCGCGGGTCTGGCGCATCGGAAACTTACCGTTTGGGTTTGCAGCCGGGAATATCAATTATCAAACGGATTGAATGGAGAAAAGACATGGCGGATCTCGCACAGTTGGAAGAACAGATTGTTAGCCTGAGCCTGCTCGAAGCAGCGTCTCTGGTGAAGAAGCTTGAAGAGCGCCTTGGCGTTTCGGCAGCAGCGGCAGCCCCGGTTGCAGTTGCCGGTGGCGGCGGCGCAGCAGCGGCCCCGGCGGCTGAGGAGAAGACCGAGTTCCAGGTCATTCTCAAGGATGCCGGCGCGAACAAGATCAACACCATTAAGGCTGTCCGCGAGGTTACCTCGCTCGGCCTGAAGGAAGCCAAGGATCTGGTCGACGGCGCCCCCAAGGCGTTGAAGGAAAGCGCGACCAAGGACGAGGCTGAGGCGATCAAGAAGAAGTTTGAAGGCGTCGCAACCGTCGAAATCAAGTAGTTCGGCACGCGACTTGCAAGACGAGCCGGGACGCGCTACGATAGACGTTGCGCGTCTTTTCGGCCCATGCTTGGATTTCCGCGGTTTGGGCGAAAACCACTACAGCGCGTCTTAATCAAGAGTCAAAGGGCACAAAATGTTCGCATCCCGTGCTGGGCCAAGCAGCCATGGGGCGAACATCAATGCGAAGTTAAGTGCTCTCGTGTCAGCGGGATAGGCGGGTTTCCCGGTGACGGATGTCGTTTGGCAGGCGGCGGGCAGCAGAAGCGAGCTTTGGGATCGGCGATAGCGTTGCAACAAAAATCGGATGGGGGCACAGGCATCAAGCCGCGCTCGTGAGGAATTGCGTCCTCGCGGGCATTTGTGTCTCTATTGCGGCGGATTAGGCTTCTTCAGCGAAATCTACCATGTGTTTGCGGGCATCCGGGCCGGGTTTTTCCGGTATGCCTGTTACCGATTGTGCGCAGTCTACGGCAATTCCAGAGTTGGTTATGCGCTTGAATGATTTTGGAGAGCGCCGCTCCTTGATGGTCGCGTCGATTTGATGACGTTGCTTTCAGCGAGCAGCACCTCTGGAATTGCTTATAGCGCAATACCCTGAAGTGCGACAACGCCTGTGGCGCGATTTTAACGGCGCCTCAATCAAGTAAACACGCTTGGCGCGAGGATTCCGGGAGTACGGCGAAGTGATCGCCGCGCGTCCAGGACGGGATTGGCAACTAGCAGTCAGCCAATCTGAATGATCGGACTTATTTACGTAAACTGCTGGCGCCTCGAGACTCGGGTGCCGGCCCTGCGCAAACCTGGATGGCGGGAATTGCGCTGGTGTGACGAGACTCAGGAGTGAAGCATGCCCAACGAGAAGCGCGCGATTCGCAGCCGGCTCGATTTTTCCAAGATTCCTACCGCAACCCAGATTCCTAACCTAATCGAAGTGCAGCGCCGCTCCTATGAGCGTTTTCTGCAGATGGACAAGCTGCCCAACGAGCGTGATGACTCGGGACTGCAGTCGGTGTTTGTTTCAGTTTTCCCCATCACCGACTTCCGCGGTATCTCGCAGCTTGATTTCGTTGACTACTCCATCGGCAACTGGGAATGCAAGTGCGGCCACCTCAAAGGTCTTCACCACCTGCGCACCGCCTGCACGCATTGCGGCGCCATGGTGATTACCGATCCGTTCCTTCCTGGCGACGTTCTTTGCCACAAATGCGGAACCTACAACAAGAACGTTCCCGACTTCTGTAACAAGTGCGGCGACCCTGTGGGACTGCAACTGAAGTACGACCAGCAGGAGTGCGAAGAGCGCGGCATGACGTTCTCTGCCCCGCTGAAGGTCACGGTCCGCCTCACCATCTACGACAAGGATGCGGAGACCGGCAACAAGACCATTCGCGATATTAAAGAACAAGAAGTCTTCTTCGGCGACATCCCCCTGATGACGCCGAACGGCACGTTCATCGTCAACGGCACCGAGCGCGTAATCGTTTCTCAGTTGCATCGTTCGCCCGGCGTCTTCTTTGAGACGGCGAACAACCGTACCTATTTCCTCGGCAAGATCATCCCCTATCGCGGATCGTGGGTGGAGTTCGAGTACGACCAGAAGAACACGCTCTACGTCCGCATCGATCGCAAACGCAAGTTCCTGGGAACCATCTTCCTGCGCGCGCTTGGCCTGCGCTCGGACGAAGAAATCCTCAAGACCTTCTACACCATCGATCGCATCCACATTGCCAATGGCAAGCTGCAGTGGGCCGTTCCCGCAGATCACAAGGCGGCCACGCACCTCCAGGGTGCGAAGCCCGCGCACGCCGTCCTCCACAAGGGCGAAGAGATCGCGCACTCCGGCCGCAAAATTACCGCCAACTCGCTGAAGGCGATCCGCGCAGCCAACATCGACAAGATCGAGATCGAGTCTGCCGAACTTGACGGCGCCATCACGGCCGCCGACATCATCGACCTGAACACCGGCGAAGTGATCGTCGAAGCCAACATCGAACTGACCGCCGATCGCCTGCACAAGGTGATGGCGAGCGGCGCGACGAGCTTTGAGCTCTTCTTCCCGGAGCGCGACGACGTGGGCAACATCATCACCAACACGCTGAAGCGCGACTCCGTCCACAAGCCGGAAGAAGCGCTGATCGAAATCTACCGCAAGCTGCGGCCGGGCGATCCGCCGACGCTCGACACCGCGACTGCGCTGTTCGAAGGCATGTTCTTCGATCCGCGCAAGTATGACTTTTCGCGCGTGGGCCGTCTCAAGTTCAACATCAAGCTCTACGAGAACCAGGATGCCACCCAGCTCGACCATCGCACCCTGACGCCGGAAGATTTCTACGGCACCATCCGCTACCTTCTCAAGCTGCGCAAGAACATCGGCATGGTCGACGACATCGATCACCTTGGCAACCGCCGCGTTCGCGCAGTGGGCGAATTGATGGAGAACCAGTTCCGCATCGGCCTCGTCCGCATGGAACGCGCCATCAAGGAAAAGATGAGCGTGTACCAGGAACTGAACACGGCCATGCCGCACGACCTGATCAACGCCAAACCGGTGATGGCGGCCATCCGCGAGTTCTTCGGCTCTTCGCAGCTCTCGCAGTTCATGGATCAGACCAACCCGCTCTCCGAGATCACCCACAAGCGCCGCCTGTCGGCCCTTGGACCTGGTGGTCTGTCGCGTGAACGCGCCGGCTTCGAAGTCCGCGACGTGCACCCCACGCACTATGGCCGCATCTGCCCCATTGAGACGCCTGAAGGCCCGAACATCGGCCTTATCAGCTCGCTCTCGTGCTTTGCGCGCATTAATGAGTACGGGTTTATCGAGTCGCC
>NZ_JBARMD010000644.1:0-2742 GCF_049802275.1 Occallatibacter sp.
CCCGCTGCGGCCGTCAACGTAGACCAGATCGCCGAAACGGTGATGCGTCAAATCGATCACCGCGTGAGCGCATGGCGCGAACGCACGGGGAGGATCTGAGCCATGCCCCTCGCCAAAGCCAAAATTCTCGTTGAAGCTACGGGAAATCAGTTCGAGGTAATGTTCAACCCCGAAGAGTACACCATCAACAAGGACAACAATTTCGCATCGCAAAACGTTCCCGGCCTCAGCGGGCCCATCCTGCAGTTCGTGCACGGAAACATGCGAACGCTCGAAATGGAATTGTTCTTCGACACTTATGAGGCGCACACCGATGTTCGGGATCAGATCGCAAATCTACTGGATCTTCTCAAGATCAACGGCGACCTTCACGCTCCGCCAATCATTCAGATCTCCTGGGCCTCGCTGCAATTCCGCTGCGTGCTGGCGCGCGCTAGCCAGAAATTCATCCTTTTTCTCCCCGATGGCCGTCCTGCCCGGGCGCGCATCAGCTGCACCTTCAACGAATACATCGATCCCGAGCGCGAAGCGAAGGAAGTCAACCGTCAGACTTCGACCTACACCAAGGCCCACATCGTCATCGCCGGAGAAACGCTGAGCGCCATCGCCGCCGCCATCTATGGCGATCCCGCACAGTGGAGGCCGATTGCAATCGTCAATGAAGTTGACGATCCCCGCGAACTCACAGCCGGCCAGTCCTTGCAGATACCTCCGCTTCCCTTCATCGATCCGGAAACCGGGGAGGTGCTTGCGTAAATGGCTGCCTATCCGCAATACGTGCCGGACTACACCATCCAGATCAACGGCCAGAATCTGCCCGCCCAGGTCCGCACCGCGGTCACCAGCGTGCGCTACGAAGAAGGCCGCGACGTCGCCAGCCGCGTGGAAATGTCCGTCGCGAATCCCTACCTCAAGCTGCTCCAGAATCACATCCGTGGATTGGGATTTCAGCCGTTCCCCACTTCCATCACCCTCGGTCCCGTCGGAGCGCTGCAGGCGGCGCCGGCCGGCACCTTCGACATCGACAACAAGTTCCAGCTTTCCATCGGCTACGCGCCCAACCCCCTCGAAGACGTATTCCTCGGCGAAATCACCGGTGTGAATGTCACGTTCCCCAACGGCGGCATGCCCGGTATGACCGTAGTCGCGCACGATTATCTGAATCGATTGACGCGTGGCAAAGTCGCCCGCGGCTTCGGATTTCTGCCGGATGCGATCATCGCTGCCATTCTTGGCGCGGAGAACCTGCTCATCCCCGCCATCGATCCCGCGATCCTTGCCGGGTCAACGGCCATCGCCGCCGTCAACTATATCTTCGGCGGAACGGGACGCAAGCAGAGAGGCCAAAGCGATTTCGAACTCCTCAAGGAAGTGGCCACCACCTACGACGCCGACTTCTGGGTAGACGGCAACGTGCTCTACCTTTCCCGTTTTCTCAAGGACTACACGCCCCGCCTCACCCTGGCCTGGGGACAGAACATGTTGGACTTTTCTCCCAAGGTATCCACCATCGGACAGGTCGCTGCTGTTGCCATGCGATTTGTGCTGCGAGAGATTCCTCTCGATTTCCTGGTGGCGGTCGGCTACGACTTCGATCGCGAGAGCATCGTCATCTCGGTTGTGCCCGGCGCTGCGGCCGCCAGCATGCAATCGATGCTCGGCTCGGTTCTGGAGATTATCGATCAACCCATCGCCAGCCCCGCCGACATCACCAACAGCGCCCTCGTCGTCGCTCGCGAGATACGCGAGAAGTTGAACAACCGCCTCACCGGTACCGGATCCTGCGTCGGTGACCCGAGGATCCGCGCCGGCGCCATGATCCGCATCGAGGGTGTCGGCCCCGATTTCAGCGGAGATTACCGCGTATCCAGCGCCACCCACACCATCGATGGCAGCGGCTACAAAACAGTCTTTGAAGTTCGCAAGGAGCTCATCCCGTGATCGAAAGCATCTTCGAAAAGATGGAGATCTCCATCGACGGCATCAAAAAAAAGTTCTACGGAGTATGCACCGGACGTGTCATCAACATCCTCGATCCCCTTATGCTCGGCCGGGTTCAGGTGCAGCTCCCGTTTATCGACAGCGTGGATTTGAGCCCCTGGGCGCGCGTCGCTTCGCCTATGGCCGGCCCCCTGCACGGCTACTACATGATTCCCAATCCCGGCGACGAGGTCCTGATTGCATTCGAGCAGGGCGATACCAACGCTCCCTACGTTCTCGGCAGTCTGTGGAGTGTCATCAGCCCTCCGCCATTGCCCTCGCCGGTTCCTCAAATCCGCGTGATTAAAACCCAGGCGCAAAACCAGATCATGATCACTGAAATTCCGCCCAGCATCATGATCCAGGTCGAATCGACCGGCCAGACCATCCTCATTTCGCCCGCGGGCATTCAACTCCTTTCTGGATCAAACCTCATCAATCTCGGTCCTCCCACCGGCCCTCCTGCAATTCAGATCGTGGCAGGAGAAGACGTCGTCAACATGACCCCCGACGGCATCTCCATCGCCTCCAGTGGCAACGTGAACGTCACTGCCGCCGGCGTGCTGAATCTCGTCGGTGCCACCGTCAACATTCTTGGCGGAATGGTCAACATCAACTAAAGGATCCTGCCCATGCCCTTTGCCGCTCGCATCTTTGACCCCATCGGACATCCCGGCGTCATCGTCGGCCCTGGCACGCCCAACGTACTGATCAACGGGCTTCCTGCCGCATGCCTTGGCGACCAGGTGGCCTGCGCAATGC
>NZ_JBARMD010000645.1:0-4021 GCF_049802275.1 Occallatibacter sp.
TTGCAGCGCCATGCTTGTAGGCGTACTCACTGATGTCGCGGGATTGCTGCGCATTATCTAGATAGCCCGACTTATAAAGGGAAATGATCTTATCGTTGGAGCGAACGCTCTCAAAAGCATCTCTCACGTCGGTCAGTACCTGTCCGGTCGCGTACTTCTCCTGTTCCTGCGCTTGCGTAATGCCGAAGCCAGTGCGCGCTATTTCTCCCTGGTTGCGATCGAAGATTGGCAACTGTATTTGCCCGAAGAGTGAGATATCGTTGGTGGAACTAAGGTGGGTGTAACTGACTTGACCCGTTACATCTCGTTTGCCGATGGATTGCTGCAGCGCATGCTGGCTGTTCGCAGCATTCACGCCCGAGCGCGCGGCCTGCAGATCGGGCCTGTTCTGCAGGGCTTTTTCCTGAAAGTCTTCCAGGTTGCCTGCGACTGGAACGTAATCGAATGCGCCCGCAACATCGAAGTCCGCATCAATCGATTCATAACCGAGCAACTGGCGGAGATCGGACAACCCTTGCACTCTTGAAAGCTGGGCCGCGGAGATGTCCGACTGAAATTGAAGCAACTGGAGCTTGATCTTCAGCAGGTCGCCTTCTCCAATATCGCCTGCCTTGTAGCGGGCTTCACTGATGTCGACGGTGTCTTGAAAGCTCTTGAGATCCTGTGTCGCAAGTTCCAGGGTCGATTCAGCGAGTTCGATATTGATGTACTGCGAAGCAACGTTGAATGCAAGGCTGCGTTCGCTATCGGCTACCTGCCACCGTGTAACAGCCGTCTGGTCCTTCGCCGCTTGCAAGCGGTGTTGCCGCTTTTTGCCGCGTTCAAAGAGGTAACTAACCCCTAGATCGAATTGCGCGGTGTTGTCGATGTAATCTGCGCTGAACTGACTTGGTTCGAAGAGCGGCAGGAACTGAGCGTCACCCAGCAACACGGGGTTGGGACGCAGATTCGCCGTCTTTTCTTCCGCTTCGCTCTGCCTGATGGTGGTGCGGGCGGCCAGTAAATTGTGGTTGTGCTGAATCGCCATCTGGATGGCATCCTCCAGCGAAATGGTTTTTGCCCCTGGGCTTTGAGAGAGATTGTTTGCCTGCGGAGCCGGTTTCTGCGCACTTTGAGCAGGAGGAGACTGGGCGCCACCGACCTCGAAAAGACAGAGAGGGACGACCAGGAACAAACACCACAAACCTTGCAGACGCATAGGCAATCAGCCTCCTTCGAGAGACATGAACTGATGGTCGTGCCGAGCGGCACGGAAGGAAGGGAGAGACTATGCGGGAGGTGCCCGTGCGGGAATCTGCAACGGGATAGCTTGAGCGATGAAGTTAGCGCAGTGCGAAACAGGTCCGGCGCCCACAGGAATCAGGACGCATGCACTGACGCCTGGTACGGCCGGGGCAATCACCAGATGGCAAAGCGAACATGTATCGGCGGCAGAGTCGGCATGGTGATGCCAAACCGTCCCGAGCGCAGCCCCCAGCAATAGCACAAGGAGCGCTATAGGGACTACGACACACCAGATTCGCTTTTGCTCATCCATGTTTTGGACTAGACTTCAAAAACCCGATAGGGGATAGCAAGTAGTGTATTCCATAATCCTCATTCTTAGGGATTTAGCTTAGGTGATCTATGCATTTCTGGCGAAAACCCTAGCGTTTCATTCGTTTTGCGGCCTGCTGCCACAAGGGAGTGGCGCCGTTCAACGCAGAGTCCCATTCATTTCGACGGGAAGATCGGCAGGCGGTTAGTGGACCGCGGTTAGAAGGTCAACCGGATGCCGACCTGCATGGCGAAAGGGATGCCAACCGTGGTTCCCGGTCCGAAGAAGTCCCCGAGGGCACCCCCTGCAACGCGTAGCTGGTCCCGGCTGGTAATGGGCTGAGTCGCAGAGCAGGACGCGTCAGAACATATGTCGGTGATGTTGCCCTTCTGTGCCTCCGTTGACGGGACGGGAAGCGAAGCGATATTCGTGACAAAATTCGCGCCAGGGTTATTGCGATTAAACAGATTGAAGAACTCTATAAAGGGCAGAAGCGTATTGCGGTCGCCTAATCTGATGGGTCGGCCCACGCGCACGTCCGCCTGGATATAAGGCGTGCCGCGAAATTGATCCAGCGCGGTGGGAATGCCGTTGATCTGGATGCGGCCTGTACCGTCGGCTGTGGTGATGGTGTAGGGTCTGGCGCTCTCGGCCTGGGTCAGGGTGCTGAGTTCGAGCCCCATGGGCGCCTCCCAGGTTCCGGCAAGGACGAATCGGTGGCGGACGTCTTCTCCGGATGGGCCGTAATCGCCGGGGCCGAAGGGATCGAGCGGATTGCACACGCCGTTCACGTAATCAAAGAGCTCGCCCAAAACGCAGCCCCAGGTTTGCGCCTGAGCAAGGGTGTAATTGGCGATGAAGTTTAGCCTGTGTGAAACATGGCCTTGTAAGTGGAGCATGAGCGCGTTGTAACTGGAGCGGTTATCAGAATGAGAGACGTTGATATCCGGGACGACGCTGGCCTGCCCCGGATCAGAAGGCGCAAGTAACGGAGTAAGCAGATTTGTACCGCCCGTGTAACTGTAGCCGCGGTAGGCATGATTTCCCTGCTCGTGGGTATAGTCGGCACTCAGCGCCCAACCAGCATGGAAGGAATGCTCCAACCCGCCGGTTATGTGAATCGCATAGGGAGTCTTGTAGTTCGAGTCAATCAGGCTGCCGCTTCCTCCCAGGGCGGAGCCCGGAACGCAACCGCTATTTTCTGGGCCACCCGGATTTGCAACAGGATCCACGCAGGGGCCGGGCCGCGTATTGACTGCTTGAAATGCAGTGGCCCATCCGGTCTGAGCCAAATCATCTGCGTACAGGCCGATGCCCGCGCGCAATACAGTCTTCCCGCTGGCGCCCGGAGAAAACACCAGGCCCAGCCGCGGGCCAAATTGCGTACGATCGTCGTGCGGCGCGCTGGAGACAAGTGGGATGTCGAGCGCCTTGAGCGTGAGGAAGGCGGGATTCTCCTGCTGCGTGCGGCCAGTCGCATACAGCAGGCCAAATGAGGCGCTGTAGCGCAGGCCGTAGTTCACGGTCAGATTCCTGGTGGCGCGCAAAGAGTCCTGAGCATAAAGCGCCATGCGCTGCACATTCTGCGAGAAGCTGCCGCCCAGGTTCGAAGTGGAAGCGCCCGCCTGCATGTCCGACGGGAATTGGGCGAGGTTGGCGGAACTGGCTACGTAGTACGTCGGATTTTGCGGAAGCTGATAGAGCGTTTCGTCGTTGCTGGGGAATGCTCCGCCAAAGACCGGCTCGTGAATGAAGTTGATGCCGAACTTCACTGAATGGCGCGCGGTTGCGTTCGTGATGTCGTAGCGTAGCTGATACTTTTGCTGGCTGCGCTCAGACGGAAAGTACGTGATTGGAGTGGCAAACTGATTGTCACCAAAGGTCTCGAAGCCCGAGACGGTTAGTGCGGTTGAACTGAATGGGAATGCCAGGGCGAATCCCAGGTTCGAATTGCGATCTTGTGTGAGGTGCAGGCCGCTCGCGCCCAGCACGAGCCTGCCAAGCCACGTCGGACTGAAGACGAACTCATTGCTGATAACGAGATTCAGATAGTTGTTGTGCGTTAAGAGACCGGTAGAAGGCAGAGTTCCCTGTTGCACAAGGTTGTTGTGGGTGGTGTAGTTATCAACGGAACTGCGAAGAAACCAAGCGGACTTTTCCGATTGCATCCAATCAAAGCGCAACGAACCAAGGCCGTCTCGAAATGGAATGGGCACGTTCGCTGGAACGGAGATGGATGAGACGCCGGGAATGAGGCCCTGAGAGGCGATCGCGGCGAGAGCATCGAATTCGGCAATGTTAGACGGACTGTACACGATGCTGGCGTCTTCGTGGACCAGTTCCGTGCCCGCGAAGAACCACAGTTTCTGCCGCTTCAATGGGCCGCCGAGAGTTCCCACATAGTTCTGACGCGAGAACGGCTGCTTCGGATCAGGTGCTGGATTCTCGATGGGGAAGCGCGCATTAAGTACCGCGGCGCGTTCG
>NZ_JBARMD010000646.1:0-2549 GCF_049802275.1 Occallatibacter sp.
GTGCTGCAGGGCATCAAAGCTCCTCCGGCGAAGAGCGCACCCGCTACCCCAGGCCAGAAATAGAATTCAGGGTCGGGCTTTCGCCCCGGCCTGCGATCGCGCATGATCCACGAAATCCTCCCAGTAGGGCCACTGCAGTGCAATTGCTCCGTAATTGGGGACGAGACCACGCACGAAGCGATGGTCATCGATCCTGGCGACGACATCGAAGACGTTCTCGGCTTGATCAGCAAGCATAATCTTCAAGTCAAGCAGATTGTTATTACCCACGCGCATATCGATCATGTGGGTGGGGCCATGAAACTGCGCGCGGCGACTGGCGCGCCGATCCTGCTAAACCAGAATGATCAGGCGCTGCTGAAGATGCTCGACCTGCAGGCGCAGTGGGTTGGCATGCGGTCGCCAGGAAAAGTGGAGATCGAGGCCAGTCTGGGGCAGGCCGACACGCTAACGGCAGGTACGCTCAGCGCGAGCGTCCTGCATACTCCCGGGCACACCGAGGGCAGCATCTGTATTTACTTTCCGGCGGAGAAGAAACTGATTGCGGGAGACACGCTGTTTGCCGGGAGCATTGGCCGCACCGATCTGCCCGGAGGATCGTTCGACAAGATCATTCAATCCTTGCACGGAACCGTGCTGGCGCTGCCAGACGACACCGTGGTTGTTCCGGGACATGGGCCGCTGACCACGATCGGTGAAGAGCGTGAAAGCAATCCGTTTTTAAAGTAGCGCGTTACTCCGGGAACCTCCGCAGCACGCGCTCGCAACCGGAGCGAAAAACGGACGGCGGCGTGATCAGGCTCAGCACCAGATAGCCATCCTGGGGGAAATCATAGAAGTGCCCCGGATGCACGAGCACCGAGTTTTCTTCGAGCAGAGCGATGGCAAGATCTTCGTCCGACTGCGTGGCCGGGACGCGCAGAACCGCATACCATCCGCCTTCGACCTGCAGCCGTTCGCAGGCTTTTTGTTTCTCCAGTTGATGGTCGAGTTCGGCCAGATTCACGCGCACGCGGTCGAGCAGCAACGGATGAATCCATTTTCGCTGGCCAAGCAACGTCGGCGCAGCCCACTGAATGGGCGCGTTCAAAGATAAGTACGTATCCGCAATGACTTCAAGGCGCGCCAACGCCGATGCCAGAATTTCATTAGGACCGCTGGCCGCAACCCACGCCAGCTTCATCTGAGGCAGGCCGCAGATCTTCGAAATGCCGCTGAGAACAAAGGTCAGGACATCCTGATTGCCGGCGAAGGTGTGGTGATCGGATCCGTCGAGTGCAAAATCGAGAAAGACCTCGTCGGCGACAATGGCAAGGCCGTACTCGCAGCAAAACGCATTCAGCTCTTCGCGCTCTTTTTCGCTCACGAATGAGCCGGTAGGGTTGTTGGGATGCACGACAACCACGGCGCGGGTGCGATGGTTCACCGCCTTATACAAAGAGGGGAAGTCGATCTGCCATCCGTGGTCGTAGAGCAGCGGGTAGCCGACCAACTTCACGTCCTGCAGGTCTGCGAGAAATTCAAACAGCGGATAACTCGGCTTAGGCACGAGCAATTCGTCACCCGGATTGCACAGCAGGCGAAAAACGTACGAGTAGCCTTCGCTGGTGCTGGTGGTAAGCACCAGGCTTTCGGCATCGAGTTCGTAAGCATCGTGCTCTTTCTTGTGATAGTCGGCCACGGCCTGCCGCGCCGCAAGCAGGCCCTTGGGCTGAGGATCGTAGTCCATGGCCTCGGGGTGGCTGAGCGACGAGAGGATGGTCTCAGCGTTATAAGATAGCTCGGCTCGCGTGGGATTCGAGACGGTGAGGTCGAGAACTTCCCTGCCCTGGATCGCCAGGCGGCGCTGCGCCTCGGTGAAGCGGTTGGGTTCGAGCTTCCAGTTGGTGCGCAGGGAAAACATCAGGGAACCATCATACCGTTTGGCGGGAGGAGCGATGAGGGTGTGGTTAATGCATGGCATCGCGATTCTTAAACAGTCATCGTCCTTCGTGACTGTGATCAACGAGTCGTGTCGTCTTGTGCCAGCGCCACATATGTAAAAGTAGCGGGAAGAAGGATCCCATACACACGCCGAGTAGCAGACCGCCTAGCAAGATACAAGCCAATTGCAAGAAATACTGCGGAGTTCTGACGTCGGCGTTAATCCAGTTAGCCAATACCAGCATAAGAGACGCAGTCACGCCTGATGCGACACACACCGTACCGTACCGCTGGGGATTGAAGTTTTGTGGCTTCTGCCTAGATGCCACGTACGCGATAGCAATGGCAATTGCGGGACCGCCGACGAAAAGGATCAGCAACTGGAGTGCGCCCGCCAGCCATAGGTGATCTGGGTTCATGGACGAGAGGATACATGAACCGATGCACTTCGGGCATTACGGTCGTTACGGACGATCATAGGATTGACGCAGGACAGCCGAAGCTCGGAGCACCGTGAGTATCTTTTCCTCCAACCCCTGCCTGATTTAATGTTGACGGAGTGAAGCACAAGGCGCCCACTTCGGCCAAGATCATTCTCGGCATTTCGATCTTCATCTTCATTGTGT
>NZ_JBARMD010000647.1:0-2310 GCF_049802275.1 Occallatibacter sp.
CTGTACCTCCCAGAGGTGCTGTACGTGTTGATCCTCGATTGGCTGATCTTCGCTGGGCCGGGTCGATACAGCGTCGATGGGCTCATCGCGTTGAGCGTCGGTCTCTCCGGGGTCGAGCTGTAGTGTCCCGGAGCTCGCCTCTAGCTACTTTCTGGCGCGAAAGTCTCTGCCAAACGCGTTTCATTTGAGTGAGTGCCTCAGTCTGCGCGTGCAATAGCGAGCGGAATCTTCCATCCGAGCGCAAACTTCGTCGTCGGATCCAAAATATCTATTCAGTAATTCAAACATTTCTATTTCACATTGTTTCGTTTGTTTGGTTCACTAGTCATAGTGAATCAATTAGCCGCTCTTCGTAAACGCGATCGCCTCGCCTCGCGCCTCCCTGGCGCCAGGGACGTCCTCCGCGGCTCCTTGCTCCAACGAATCATCCGGCACCGCACGGGCTGTCCCAAGTGCGATCGTGGTGAAGGACATCCCGTAGCGGTTCTCGCCGTCGGCTATCCCGGCGCGCGCATCCGTCAGATCTGTCTCCGTAAGGATCAGGTCGCTCATGTAAAGCGTGGTCTGGCCAACTACCAAAAGCTGAAAGCGGCCATTGAGGAGATCTGTGAGATTAACCAGCAATTACTCCGCGCCGACCCCGGAGAGAAGGAGGGCAAGCGCGCCAAATGATTAATCTGCGCTGCGTATCTCAACCCCAATTTCCGGAAGGGTTCGTGGAGGGCGCAGTCGGCGACCTTTGGGAGCCTTGGATGCGTGAGGCCGACCAGCTATTGGATGACGACCAGTTACTCAACGTGGTCTACGATGCTCTGGTGAGGCGCGCTCCCAAGAGCCGGACATTTGGACGCCTGGGAGTGCCCGCCGAAATTGTAGTGCGGATGCTGCTGCTCAAGCACCTCCGTAACTGGAGTTTCGATGAACTGGAGCGCGAAGTACGGCCTAACCTCTTATACCGGGAGTTCACGCGCGTGGCCGCTGGCATAGTGCCCGACGCTAAAACGCTGGCCAGCCAGGCGCGGGCTCTGGGTCCGGATGCAATCAAACAGATTCATCAGCGGGTTGTGGCGCTGGCGGTGGAGAACAAAGTCGTGCAGGGCCGCAAGATGAGAGTGGATACCACAGTGGTCGAGACCAACATCCACTATCCGACCGACAGTAGTTTGCTCGGCGACGGAAACCGCGTGTTGACACGCCTGATGAAGAAGGTGAGAACTCTGGCCGGCGCAGTGGGGGCAAAACTGCGCGACCGTAGCCGTAGCGTGAAACGGCGAGTGCTGGACATCGCGCGGGCGGCTCGCTCCAAAGTTCCGCAGAGCCGGGAAAAACTGAAACAGGCTTATGGCAAACTGCTGGTTTCAATGGGGCGGGTAGTGGGACAAGCCAAATGCTTTTCCAAAGAGATCGCTAATGGGGTGAAGCGATCCTCAGACTTCATGCAACAAGCCGCGATCGAGGGCCTGCGCCGCGAGATCGACATCATGGTGCCCCGCGTTCAACAGGTGATCAAGCAAACCAAAGCCCGGGTATTCAAAGGCGATACTCATGCCGTCGGCAAGCTCTTCAGTATCTTCGAGCCGGCAACGGAAATCATTCGTAAGGGCAAGGCGGGGAAACCGAATGAATTCGGCAAGATGGTCAAGGTGCAGGAAGGCGAAGGCCAGGTCGTCATCGACTTCCAGGTTTATGACCAACGGCCGGCTGACAGCGACGTGCTCATTGCGGCGATTGAAATCCACCAGCAGGTTACAGGGCGTACGCCCGACATGGCTGCAGGCGATGCCGGATTTTACTCGGCGAAGAATGTAGCCATGGCGAAGCAGATGGGGGTGAAACGGGTTTCCGTTCCCAGTCGCTCCACCAAGAGCGCCGCGCTAAAGCGGGAGCAGAAGAAACGCTGGTTCAAAAAAGGGCAGAAGTGGAGAACCGGATGCGAAGGACGCATCAGCGTACTCAAGCGGCGGCATGGACTCAACCGTTGCCGGTACAAAGGCCGCCAAGGAATGATCCGCTGGACCGGACTCGGCGTGATCGCAGATAACCTCATCAACATCGGCAGAGCCATCGACAAACGAAAGAGATCTGCAGAATAACTCTCCCCGATTACAATTCCTCCCAGTCCATTCCCACTCCCGCCGGAGACCCCGGTGGGAGTTTCGCTTTTCTGGTCAGCGAGCTGTTCGCGGTTGCTTTACGCGTCGCCAGGGCTAAAGACTTTCGCGCCAGAAAGTAGCTAATAAAAGCACTGCGCGACCATTACCCTTGTCATCAGACGTGGCCAGAATTGAAGTGTGCCTGTGCATTATTCAG
>NZ_JBARMD010000648.1:0-3708 GCF_049802275.1 Occallatibacter sp.
TCGTTCTGACCATCCTTGACGGATGGGGTTTTCGCGCTGAAACGGCGAACAACGCAATTGCACTAGCCCGCAAGCCCACTTATGACAAGCTGCTGCGTGAGTTTCCCAACACGCTGATCCAGGCTTCTGATCATTTCGTGGGATTGCCGGATGGACAGATGGGCAACAGCGAGGTCGGCCACCTGAACATTGGTGCGGGCCGTATTGTGCAGATGGACATCACGCGCATCGACGCGCTTATCGCTTCGGGGCAGTTTTCAAAGGAGCCCAGAATCGTGGAGGCGATGCAGAAGGCTCGCGACGGGCGTCACGCGCTGCATCTGTTCGGGCTTGTCTCCGATGGAGGCGTGCATTCGCACCAGGAGCACCTTTATGCGCTGCTGCGTACGGCGCGGGAATACGGATTGCAACAAGTATTCGTACACGCCTTCATGGATGGCCGTGATACGGCGCCCGACTCCGGCGCCGGCTTTATCGCGAAGCTCGAGCAGAAGATGCGCGAGTACGGTGTGGGCAAGGTGGCCTCAATCAATGGCCGCTATTACGCGATGGATCGCGATAAGCGCTGGGAACGTGAACGCAAGGCGTTCGACGCGATGGTCAGCGGCAAAGCAGAGGGTGGAGCGTATCCCGACCCGGTGGCGCGCCTGAAGGAGAGCTACAACAATGGCGTCACGGATGAGTTCGTCATACCCTTTGTCGTGGTCGATGGGGCAGGGAAGCCGGTTGCGCAGATTCGCGACGAGGATGTGTGCATCAACTTCAATTTCCGCGCTGACCGTGCACGGCAGATCACCCGCGTGCTGGCGCGCGAAAGCGGATTGAACAAGGAAGGCGGTCGCAATCTCGAGGGGTGGGAGTCGCTGGATGAAACGATTCCGCGCAGCGAAATTCCGAAGAATTTGCATTACCTGTGCATGACGCAGTACGACAAGCTTTACGCGCTGCCGATGATTATCTTGCCGGAGTCGATGGACAACATCCTGGCGAATATTCTTTCGGCGCACAATCTGCGCAATCTGCGTGTGGCGGAGACTGAGAAGTTTGCGCACGTGACGTACTTCTTCAACGGCGGGATCGAAACGCCGTTTCCCGGAGAAGACCGCACGCTGATTCCTTCGCTGAAGGTTGCGACTTACGATCTTGCACCCGAAATGAAAGCCGAAGCGATTGGCGACACCATCGTGAAGGCAATCAACGATACGGCGTTCGATCTTGTCGTCGCGAATTTCGCCAACGCCGACATGGTAGGCCACTCAGGAAAACTTGAGCCGACCATCCGTGCCTGCGAAGCCGTGGATGCGCAGCTTGGCCGTATCTACAAGGCCATCAAGGAAAAGAACGGGAGCTGGCTGATCACGGCGGATCACGGAAATGCAGAATTGATGGTGGATCCGGTGACTGGCGGACCGCACACGGCGCATACGACAAACCCGGTGCCAATGATTTACGTCGCGGGAGATGGACCGAATTATCGTCTGCGGCCGGATGGCTCGTTGCGCGATATTTCGCCGACGCTGCTGAATCTGCTGAGTCTTGGATTGCCGAAGGAGATGACCGGCGGCGATCTGCGGGTTCCGATCGCGAAGTAATTTTGCTCGAACGAAAAAGGCCTCCTATGCGGGAGGCCTTTGAATTTTGGGATCAGATGCCGGTTAGCGCGGGCGCAGGGACTTGATCGCGTTGGGAAGGCGCTCGAAGGCTTCGGGGAGCCGTTCTTCGAGGATGCGCGCGCGTTCCGCGGCGATTCCGCCGAGATACGACGGTACGGGCGTCGCGGTAAGGACCAGCACGAACGCAATTACGGAGAAGCAGACGCCTGCGATGGCCGCTGACACCAGCATGTGGTAGGTGTCGGCAATGTCGAGGCCGAGCATGTTGAACGCGACGTGCTCCAGCGGCTTGATATGACGCAAAACCGCGAGCGCGAAGAGTGAGAAAAATACTGAAAGCGAGGTAAGTACTACGAGCGAGACATCGAGACTGCGGTGAAATTTCAGGCGCGCACGGCAACGGGTGCAATCGGCGAAGTGCTGTTCATAATCTCTCCTCATTTCGGGAGAGATTCCTGTAATGTCATACCGCCAGCTCGCAAGAATAGCGCCCACGACGCGGTCAGTACATTGAGGTTTCGCCATAAGAGTCGGACTCACCTTTAAAATCTGCTCAATTGCCGCGGTCTACACAAAAACCGCTCGGTAACTCTTGGATGCTTCGCACTTACGCGGTGATGCAGTTACTCAATCACATTGAAAAGAGGAAGCTTACATCACAGGAGTTCGGGCACATAAGCGCCAGACCGACATTACTCCCACTTACCATTGTAATCGACTTTCAGGAAAAGCAAATTGTTGACATGGGTTCGTTTTGCGCCGCGAGCAACAACCGATTTGCCAGAAGGCTGGCACGACCGTTGAGGGCGCGCTCGGCCGCGATGCGGGCAAGCTCAGGAAGATTATTGCTTTCAGAGAGATGCCCCAGAACGACGTAGGCAGCCTGGCCGTCGTATTCGGTCTCGAGATAGGTGGCTGTGGCCTCGTTTGACAGGTGGCCTACGCGGGAGAGGACCCGCTGTTTGACCGACCAGGGGTAGGGGCCGTCGCGCAGCATCTCAAGGTCGTGGTTGGACTCAAGTAGAAGAAGATCAACAGCTTTGAGCTGGGCTTTGACGTTTGGCGGGATGTAGCCGAGGTCCGTCGCCACCGCCATGCGTACACCTTCAGCCTGGAAGACGAATCCGACCGGGTCCGCGGCGTCATGAGGGATGGTGAAGGGGCTGACGGAGATGTCTCCGATCTGGAGCGGCTTTCCGGCCTGGAAAAACTGCACGGAGGGGAGCGCCGTGGGGTCCTTTTCGGGTGCTTTAGCGGGGGATGGTTCGGCCGTTTCAGCCGGAGCTGATTCTGTGGAAATCTCGGCCTCTTCGGGATCGCAATCTTCTGCTGCGGCAGCATCGGCTTCTGCCATGCGTGCAGCCGCTTGCTTGCGGCATTGCTCCAGCCACTGGGTATAGGTCATCTGCTTGCGGGGCGAGAGCCAGCGTACCCAGGCGCGATGGGTGCCCTCGGTGAAATAGACCGGAATGCCGAGTCTGCGTGCAGTGACGGCAAGGCCGGCGACGTGGTCGGAATGCTCGTGGGTGATGATGATGGCGTCAAGCGTGGCGGGATCTTCGTCGACGAGGCGCATGCGCCGGAAGAGTTCGCGGCAACTGAGGCCGGCGTCAACGAGAATCCGGGTGTTTCCGCCGGTGACAACCGTGCAGTTGCCCTTGGACCCCGAAGCCAGCACCGTGAACCGCACCATGAAGTGAGCATAACGCGCGAGCCTGTGCATTACGAGGTCCGTAGTTAACCGGGAAGGAACTCATTTCAATCCTGGGAGCAAAGATTGAAATTGCGCCGGGTTTGGAACTCACCGAAGTATGCTTGGCAGTAGCAGGATTCAAGCTACGACGATGCCCCAATCGTTGCTGAGGTCAAAGGCATGACAAGAAGGCAGTTTGTTGGTGCGATAGTTTTTGCCTCGCTCGCGTACGGCGCGTTTCTGGCCGGCGGCATCTTCTTTCCGGGAGCGCGTGTACTGGCGGCCGACAAGCCGGCAGGTACTGCGCCGGACTGGAGTCCCAAGGCTGCCGCTAAGTATAGCGACAGCCGCGACGTCTGGTGGAAGGGCTGGGATCGGGCGCACAAGGACCATGGCACGCTC
>NZ_JBARMD010000649.1:0-11080 GCF_049802275.1 Occallatibacter sp.
GAGCACTACATGCAGGAACAGAACGTCGGTCCCGACGACGACTGGAACTATGCGCACAACATGATGTACTCCATTGCGAACCTCATGGAACAGGGGCGACTGTCAGACGCGAACGCGCTGTCGGATCATCTTGCAGCTGCGCGAGGCCAGCTTTCTGCTTCACTCTACATCTGGTCGGCGCGAGACCAGATGGCGCGCATTAGCCGGCGGTTGCCGGTTGCACTGCGGGTGGGCGACTGGGATGCGGTGCTGACTATGCTCAATAGCGCCAATTTGCCCAAAGGCGACAAGGCAGCGAACCTGCGCTTCTTTTCTGCTGAACTTGCCGACTATGCGAAGGGGATGAGGGCTCTCGATTCCGGCGATACGGTAGCAGCACAGGAGCATTCAACCAGCCTCGACGCAGGTTTGAAGCAGATGCAGGAGATGCAGACTGCCCTTGGGAAAATTGACTCCGCGAAGAAAACGGCCGATGCCAATCCGCCGATGGCGCCGATCTCACCCGATGCTTTGCCTGAGCCTATTATGAAATCGCTGAACATCGCGGCGATAGAATTGCGCGCCGGCGTGCTTATTGCGCAACACAAATTGAGAGCCGCCAAGAAGCTCTATGCCGATGCTGCAAAACAGGAGAAAAAGATCGGATATCATGAGCCGCCGTTTTATATCCGGCCGGTCGCTGAGACAGAGGCTGCGGCGCTGCTGAAGGCCAAGGACTACAAAGATGCGGAGACGGCGTATGAGGCGGCGCTTGTCGCGCGACCGAACTCCGGCTTCGGGCTCTACGGACTCGCGCTGGTGAAGGAGTCCTCAGGCGATGCGGCAGGAGCGCGCGAAGCCTACGCGGCTTTTCTCAAGGCGTGGCCCACGGCGGATGCGAATCTTCCTGAGGTAACCCATGCGCAGAAGATCGTGGGAACCGACGCGCAGCCTTCACGCTGAGCTTCCCCCCTTCGTTCATCCATGCTTCGGCTCACATTCAATGCGTGACGAAACGCAAAAGCGGCAATCTCATGCGGAGATTGCCGCTTTGCTGATCGCTCGAAATCCCGCTTAGTTTCTGCTGCGCATCTTCGAGAGCAGCCGCAGGATCTCCAGGTACAGCCAGACCAGGGTGACCATGATGCCGAAGGCGCCGTACCACTCCATATACTTCGGTGCGCCGTAGTTTACGCCCTGCTCGATGAAGTCGAAGTCGAGGACGAGGTTGAGAGCGGCAATGGCACAGACCAACAGGCTGAAGGCGATGCCGATCGGACCCGCACCGTTGATCGTGACGAACTGGATGTGGAAGAAGCCCAGGATCATCTGCAGCAAATAGAACAGCGCAATGCCGCCTGTGGCCGCGATAATGCCGATTCGAAGTTTGTTCGTCACCCGGATCAAGCCAGTGCTGTACACCACCAGCATGGTCAGCAGCACGCCAAAGGTGAGGCCGACGGCCTGAACTGCGATGCCCGGGTAGCGCAGATCGAAGAAGGCTGAAATGCCGCCCAGAAAGAGTCCTTCCAGGAGCGCGTAGATCGGAGCCGTAATGGGCGCCCAACTCTGCTTGAAGATGGTGACCATGGCGGTGATGAAACCGCCGAAGACGCCGAGCATGAGCAGCCCCGATACGTCGGAGGGGTCATGCGTCTGCGTGAACGTTCGCCAGGTATATGCTGCCGTAGCGAAGGCGCAGATGAGCAGGATGCCAGTCCGGTTAACCGTGCCGTTCAGGGTCATCCGGTTGGCGACATCAAGCGCACCGGCACTGCTCGCCGCGTCCTGAAACGCCTTGGAACCTAAGGCAGGGTTGGATGTCTTAAACAGGGCCATCAGAGTCTCTCCACTTCGCTGCGAGCCGGATTTCCGAAGATTTGCAAGGGGAAATCGCGACCTCTATAGGCATTTTAAATCCCATCCGGACAACCGGTCACCGGAACGCCGGATTCCAAGGGCAGCAGGCATTTAGACCTGCCTTTTGCACAAAAATGCCCTGGCGTCAAAATCTCTTGAATTTCTTTCTTTTCCGCCGTTATCTCAATGGGCTATAGTGACCGTCAATTCACATGGGCTCAGGAGGCACCTATGAAGATCAGCGACACAATCGGCATCATGCTCGGATGTCGACCCGAGAGACAGGTGCTCTCCATTGATCCAGACCAATCGGTTTACGAGGCGCTGGAGATGTTGGCCAAGTACAACATCGGTGTACTGCTGGTCTGCAAAGAGAACCAGCTCGTGGGCATCTTCTCTGAGCGTGACTACGCGCGCAAGGGCATCCTGGGCGGCCATACCTCCCGTGAAACCAAGGTCAGCCAATTGATGACCAGTCCGGTCATCTCCGTCAGCCCAAAGCACACGGTGGACGAGTGCATGACCCTCATGACCGAGCACGACTTCCGCCATCTGCCGGTGGTACAGAACGACAAGGTAGTCGGCGTCATCTCCATTGGTGATCTGGTGAAATGGGTGATCTCCGGCCAGGAACAGACTATCCAGGCCCTGGAAGGCTACATCGCCGGAGCGTACCCGTCGTAAGCCTGTCTTTGGAAGGCAGGCTCCGACCTAGGTTTGCTTCCCCTGCAGGGGATACCGCTCCAGTTGAACGCACTGCTTCGCAATGGCGTGGCTCAGTTGGACTGAATCTGCCGGGGTGAATCGCGCCAGCCGCCGCAGGATCGCCAACTGTGTCTTCAACATATCGCCCTCACCACAGGCCGCCAGCACGCGTCGCGCCGCCTGCTCGGCCAGTGCCATGCTTTCGTCGGCCAGCAGGCTGGTCATGGCGGCGGCCACTGGCGCTGAGTTTTTGCCCGCCACAGCCAGTTTCCGAGCTCTGAGCAATGACGATTCGAGGGCAAACACCTGGGTAATGATGTCGGCTAGGTCGGCCATCACTTCCTGCTGATCCTGAAGGGCCGTCATGTAGCGCTGGCTCGCGACTCCGGCGGCAAAAAGGCCGATCTTGCGCACGGCGGCAAGGATGGATGCTTCGCGCTGGAGGACTTCGCCGGTATCTTCGGCGGAGTCGAAGGAAGGCGGTTGCATCACTTCATCCATCAGCGCCTTGATGGCCGCCAAAAGGGGAAGTTCGCCGGCGGTAGCCCTCTTCATCATCCAGCCGGTGATGATCATGCGATTGATTTCGTTGGTCCCTTCAAATATCCGGTTGATACGCGCATCGCGATACAGGCGTTCGGCTGGATACTCCTCAACATAGCCGTAGCCGCCCATGGTGGCGACGAGTTCGTCGCACACCATCGACAGCATCTCCGATCCGTAGACCTTCAGGATTGAGCACTCAACCGCATACTCCTCGATGCGGCGCTGGATGTCTCGCGGGGAACGCGTCGCGTGATCTCCCAGTTGTTCGAGGCTGGCGTCGATCATGCCGACAGTGCGGTAAGCCATGCTTTCGGCGGCATAAAGGCGCGTTGCGCTTTCTGCGATCTTTCGCCGGATAAGACCGAACTCCGCGATGGACTTGCCAAACGCCTTGCGCTCTTTGGCATAGCGTGCCATGTGCGCTAGTGCATGACGAGCTCCGCCTACGCAAGCCACGCCCAACTTATAACGGCCAACATTCAGCACGTTAAAAGCGATGTGGTGGCCCTTGCCCGGCTCGCCGAGCAGGTTCGCGGCCGGTACCTTGCAATCTTGCAGCACCAGCGGGCAGGTGGATGATCCGCGAATGCCCAGTTTGTGCTCCTCGGCGCCGACGGTGAGGCCGGGCGTGTCGCGCTCGATCAGGAACGCCGAAAATTTCTCGCCGTCGATCTTGGCAAACACCGTGTAGAGCCCGGCGATTCCGCAGTTGGTGATCCACATCTTCTCGCCGTTCAGCGTATAAGTACTGCCGTCGGCCGAGAGGCTGGCGCGGGTGCGGACATTCATCGCGTCGGACCCGGAGGTTGCCTCAGACAGGCCATAGGCCCCGATCCACTCCGCTGTGGCCAGCTTGTGCAAATAACGCTTCTTCTGGTCCTCGGTGCCATACCAGACCAGGGGCAGGGTGGCGATGCCGATGTGGGCTCCGAACGCGGTTGAAAAGCTCGCCTGAATGGAGAGATGATCCGTGATAATCGTGGAGGTCGTCTTATCCATCCCAAGGCCGCCGTATTCCTCGGGAATATCAACCGAGGTGAACCCCAGTTCCGCCGCCTTGCGCAACAACCCGGAGAGCACGCCTGGCTTCTTGGCGTCGATATCGGCCACAGCAGGCAAAACCTCGTCCCGGGCAAACTGGGCCGCAGTGGCTGCCATCTGCCGCTGTTCCTCGTTCAGGTCCTCGGGTGTGAAGACCTCTGCGGGCGTACGTGTCTCGATAAGAAAGCTTCCGCCCTTGGCGGCGACAACGGGGGAAACGGCTGTTGTAGACATGGACTTCTCCAAATGTATGGAAACATTACTCTAAATCCGCGGACCTCGGCAATTGGCAGGCTGCAAAAATGTGGCCAATGACACGGAATAAGACTCTTCAGTGCACCAATTGGCATTGGGACTGGGTTCCCGGCTCGGCAAGTCGTCGACTCTTGCGTTCAGCCCATAATCGACAGCAACTGACAACACGATGATGAAGCGGCCAGCGCCAGGACGCAACGCTGTTCGATGGCTGGCTGCTTAGCGGTCTCACATGCGTCCGGCTCATCGAACTCCAGGAGTCCCTCGTGCATCATTCTAAGAGTCGTTCGACACGTTGGCACGTAGCCGCCGTCGCATACAATTGCACTTATCCCGCTCCTGGAGGATCCACACTGCTCGCCGAGCTCAAAATGATCGCCAGCCTGGCCACCGGGTTGCCTGCGCAAGCCGCGTTTTTCCTTGCCGGCAGCCAGCAGAACGGCTTCCGCCACCAGATGAAAATGTTGCTCACCGACCCCTTCTCCACGGTGCGCCACTACTGGAATTGGTTTGACGCGGCGCTTCTGATTCCCTATTTCCTTGTAATGTTCGTGTTGGCCATCTATGGCGTGCACCGTTACACGCTCTGCTATCTCTACTTCAAATACCGCAAAAACTACAATCCCAACCCCGTCAAGTACTTCGAAGAACTCCCCAGGGTCACGATTCAGCTGCCCATCTTCAACGAGCAGTTCGTGATCGACCGCCTCGTGGAGGCCGTCTGCGCCCTCGAATACCCCAAGGACAAGCTCGAAATCCAGGTTCTTGACGACTCCACTGACGAAACGACTGAGGTCGCCGCAGGCATTGTGGCGCGCTATGCTGCGCTGGGCCACCCCATCGTCTATATCCATCGCACCAACCGGCACGGATTCAAGGCGGGCGCGCTTGACGCCGGCCTGAAAGTCGCAAGCGGTGAGTTCATCGCCATCTTCGATGCGGATTTTGTCCCACCCCCCGATTGGCTGATGAAGGTGATCCACCACTTTGGCGAGCCCGACGTGGGGATGGTGCAGACGCGCTGGACGCACCTCAATCGCGACTACAGCCTGCTGACGCGGATTGAGGCTATCCTGCTCGACGGCCACTTCGTGCTGGAGCACGGCGCGCGTGTTCGCTCAGGTGACTTCTTCAACTTCAACGGTACTGCGGGCATGTGGCGGCGGCAGGCGATCTCCGATGGCGGGGGCTGGCAGCACGACACGCTCACCGAGGACACGGACCTCAGCTATCGCTCGCAGATGACGGGATGGCGCTTCAAGTACCTGCCAGAGGTCGAATGTCCGTCTGAACTGCCAATCGAGATGACGGCGTTCAAGACGCAGCAGGCGCGCTGGGCCAAGGGACTGATCCAAACGTCGATCAAGATGCTTCCGCGCATCTTCAAGTCGGACCTTCCACGGCGCATCAAGATTGAGGCGGTGTATCACCTCACCGCAAACCTGAGCTATCCCCTCATGATCATCATGACCGCCCTTCTGATTCCGGCCATGATTGTCCGTTTTTATCAGGGCTGGTTCCAGATGCTGTTGATTGATTTTCCGCTATTCACAGCATCGTCGGCATCCATCGCCGTCTTCTACCTCGCCAGCCAGCGCGAACTCTACCCCAAGACGTGGAAGAGGACATTTCTTTATCTGCCATTTCTGATGGCTCTGGGCATCGGCCTGACCGTCACCAATTCAAAAGCGGTAATGGAAGCGCTGCTGGGCATCAAGAGCGCATTCGTGCGCACGCCCAAATACCGTGTGGCGCAAAAGGGAGAGAAGTCGCAGGCGGCAAAGTATCGCAAGCGGTTGAAACTGGCGCCGTGGATCGAGCTCTTCATCGGCTGCTACTTTCTGCTTGCCATCATCTACACATTCACGAACCACAATTACTTCACCGCGCCGTTTCTGATTTTGTTTGTGATCGGCTACTGGTACACGGGCCTGATGAGCCTGCTGCAGGGCCGGTTTGAGCGCTGGCGCGGCGGCAAAGAAGCGAATACCGACGAGTCAAGCCCGAAGCCGTTCCCGGTTGGCGTGTAGTTTCGCACCCTCCGAACCTCCCTGCCCCGCTCCGCTACAATATGCATAAGCGCCTGCCGTCCCTGGAATCGAATCCCAGGGCCGCCAGGCGCATCAGAGCATTATGCTATCCAAAAACCTCCCGGAAGCCCTCACCTTCGATGATGTCCTGCTGATCCCTGCTTACAGCGATGTGGTTCCCGCGCAGGTAAGCACGCAGACCCAGCTCACGCGTGACATTACGCTGAACACGCCGCTGCTTTCCTCGGCCATGGACACCGTAACCGAGTCGCGCATGGCCATCGCCATGGCTCAACAGGGCGGTATCGGCATCGTGCACCGCAATCTCACCATCGAGGCGCAGGCTGGCGAAATCGACAAGGTGAAGCGCTCTGAGAGCGGCATGATTGTCGATCCAGTGACCATCGGGCCCGATCAGCAGATCGCGGATGCACTTGAAGTGATGCGCCGCTACAAGATTTCCGGCGTGCCCGTCACCAAGGGCAGCAAACTCGTCGGCATTCTCACCAATCGCGATCTTCGTTTCGAAACGCGCACAGACGTCCCTGTCGGCGATGTGATGACCAAGGAAAACCTGATCACGGTTGCTGTCGGCACCACGCTTGAAGAAGCCGAGCTTATTCTCCACAAGCATCGCGTAGAGAAGCTACTCGTGGTCGACGATCAGTACAACCTCAAGGGGTTGATCACGGTCAAGGACATCCAGAAGAAGCTGAAATACCCCAACGCCAGCAAGGACGAAAAAGGCCGTCTGCGCGTGGGCGGAGCGATTGGCGCAACAGGCGATTTTCTGGAGCGTGCGGAAGAACTAGTCAACGCCCGCGTTGATGCCCTCGCGATCGATTCAGCACACGGCCACTCCTCACGGGTGCTCGATGCGGTACGCGAAGTAAAGAAGCGCTTTCCGAATGTTGCCCTGCTGGCCGGTAACGTGGCTACTTACGAAGGTGCTGTTGCCCTTATGGATGCAGGCGTAGACGCCATCAAGGTTGGCATTGGGCCGGGCTCCATTTGCACCACACGCATGGTTACAGGCGCAGGCATGCCACAGATCACCGCCATCGCTGAGGCATCTCGAGCAGCGCGTGAACGAGGTATTCCGGTGATTGCCGATGGCGGCATCAAGTACTCCGGCGAAGTGACCAAGGCAATCGCGGCGGGTGCAAGCTCGGTGATGATTGGATCGCTTTTCGCAGGCGTTGACGAGAGTCCCGGCGAGACAATTCTCTACCAGGGACGCAGCTTCAAGAGCTATCGCGGCATGGGTTCGCTCACGGCAATGAGCCAGGGATCAGGCGAACGATACTTCCAGAGTGCTGAGGATCTTGCCAAGGAAATCGACACGGAAGGCGTCGTCCAACGTGAGCGCAATGGACAGAACCGCCTCGCCAAGTTTGTTCCGGAGGGCATTGAAGGCCGAGTGCCGTATCGAGGGCCGCTTGAGGCGATGGTCTATCAGCTTGTCGGCGGTCTTCGCTCCGGCATGGGTTATCTAGGCTGCTCTACGATCACCGAGCTGCAGGACCGAGCGCAGTTCGTTCGAATTTCGAATGCAGGCCTGCGCGAGAGCCACGTCCACGACGTGATCATCACTCGCGAGGCGCCCAATTACCACGTGGAATAAACCATTGCTCTCGCGCGCAGGATCGTCTCTCTTCGCCGCCGATCTGACAGGAAACGTTCGTTCTACCCGACAAACCCAAGCCATGCATGACGAACATTTTCATTTACCGGCGCCCGAGCGGTCACAGGCATTCGGTTCTCTGCCTGCCAATCGGAGAACGCGCGGGTACTGGATCAGTGCGTGGTGGCCGGTGGCTCTCGCAATCTGCGTCATCGCGGTTGAGTCTACTGCTATCTTCGGAGCCGACCAAACAAGCGGCCCCCTGCGCTGGGTCTGGGAGCACATCTTCGGTGAGGTGGCGAATCCGCGCTGGGAGATTCTGCACCATTACATTCGCAAGACGGGACACTTCGTCGGCTATGGAACCATGGGCCTGCTTTGGCTGCGCGCCTTGTGGATGAGCCTGCCCCGGGCAGGTTTTCTGCTGGACGCCACGCTGGCCCTGCTCGGAACAGCGATAGTTGCGAGCGCCGATGAGTTTCATCAATCCTTCCTGCCGAACCGCACTGGGGTCCCATCCGATGTGCTGCTCGACTGCTGCGGCGCAGTCGTGTTGCTGATCCTGACGTACGCGGTTTTACGTCTGCGCGCGCCCAAGCGCCTGTCCCGGACAGCCTAACTACGGTCGGGGTTACTGGCACTTGATACACTGAGCGGATGAAATCGCTCGAACCCCTCTGCCCAGACAGTTCTCGTGCGATGAAAACCAGCAAGCGTGCATTGCTTTTCTTTTCCATTTCCTTTCCAATTTTTCTGACACTCTTTTATCTAGGCACCCTGGAAAACAGGATGGACTATGCATATAGCCATCTGTTTCTCAACTATTCGCACGGATTCGCGAGGCGCTCCCTGTATGGCGCATTGTTCCAGTCAATCCCGTTCATCTCAGGGCGAATGGCTTTGCTGCTCGGATATGTTCAGGTCTTGATTGCCGTCATTCTGACTTATGCGATATTTGCACGGCACTTTCTCGCCTCTTTTAGAGACGTACTGCTTTTTTGTTTCTTCTTTGGCGGATGCGGGCTTCTTCCGCACCTGGGGCTGCTGTATGGTTACCTCGATGTGCCTCTGTTTTCATTGCTCATGATCACTGCGTTTGTTATTCATTTCGGACGCGAGCATTATGCCGTCACTCTCATTCTCGTATCTGCGTTGACCGTGATTGGGCTATTGATTCACGAAGCTTATCTGCTGATGTTTTACCCGGCCGTACTGGTTCTTCTCCTCTTAAGGATGAAGCCAGGCAGATCCTCAAAAGTAGCTTTCCTACTCCACTGCGCATTCGTGGCCTGTGCATTTTTCTTGATCATCAAGCTAGGGAATGCATCGATTGATGCGACGACATACTTCAACCTGGCGAAAGCGCGTACCGACATACCCATCTCAGGTTTGGTCTTCGGCGTAATGCGGGGTAGCTTTCATGAACAATTTGCCGCTGCAGTTCACTTCTATCTAAGGCCAACAACCCTGTTGTTCGTGGCCGTCTCAGTGCTCTCAGCTTTGCCGTACCTGCTGGTTTTGCTGACCTTTCTCTCCGTCCTGGTGTCTGAACTGCGGCTGCAGGATTCAAATTTGTCTGGGTGGGTCAGAAAACTTACCCCGTTTCTGCTGGCCACGCCCCTTCTATTGACGCTCGTCGGTTTCGATTTTATGCGTTGGCTCTCGAGCGTCTGCATCGATATCACAATAGTCGCAGTGTTCCAATTCTGCTTCGCGTCACACAGAGATCAGATTCGAAGAGCGTTCGGCAGAATCGCCGAAAAGGATTGGTTTGTCGCGGGTCTTTTAGCCAGCATCATCATCGGCCCATTTGGAGTCGTGATGGGAAATCGACTGACTGAAAGGCTATTTCTTTTTTCCACCTCTGTTGGCATCCACTGGGGGTGGAAGCCTTGATGTAATGCTCTTCCCCTGACGACGCGGGGCGGCCCACCACGAGATTGATTTTGCGAATAAGGGATTGTATGAGCCGACAGGTACAAATTCGCATCGGTATTGCCGGATGGCGTTATGACGAATGGCGAGGAACCTTCTACCCGGAGGATCTCGCGCAGAAGCGTGAACTTGAGTTCGCCTCGCGCCAGCTGAATTCGATCGAGTTGAATGGAACCTTCTACTCAACGCAGCGGCCGCAAAGCTTCCAGGCATGGAACAAGGACACACCGAACGACTTTGTCTTCTCGATCAAGGGCTCGCAATTCATCACTCATGTCCGGAAGATCGAAAATGTCGAGACAGCATTGGCTAACTTCCTCGCGCAAGGACTGCTGCGGCTCGGCAAGAAACTGGGACCGATTCTCTGGCAATTCCCGCCGAACTTCGCGGTCGACTTGAAGCGATTCGAGACGTTCTTCAAACTTCTACCGCGAACACAGAGGCAAGCTGCCGCCTACGCGCGGCAACGCGATGAATGGATGGCGAGCCGGTCATGGCTGGAGGTCGACGAAGACCTGCCGCTTCATCACGCCGTTGAAATCCGCCACAAAAGCTTTGCGAATCCCGAATACGTCTCGCTGCTTCGCGAGAACAATATTGCGCTCGTGGTGGCCGACACCGTGAAGCTGCCGGTGATGATGGACGTGACTGCGGACATTGTCTATTGCCGCCTGCATGGAAGCGAGAAGCTCTATCCCAACGGTTACACCCCGGATGCCATCGATGTGTGGGCTCGCAGAGTTATCGCGTGGTCGCGCGGAGAAGAAGTAACCGACGGTACAAGAATCCATCCCGACCCCGGTCCACAGCGAGACTCACGCGACGTCTTCGTTTACTTCGACGACGATGTCAAAGTTCGCGCACCGTTTGACGCGATGAGCCTGAGCACACGCATCGCGGAGCTACAAAATAGTCGTCAGTTTCAGAGTGCCGAGTCGCAAAATGCGTAAGGGCGTCCGAACTAATCGGACGCCCTTACGCTAGAGCATTTCACTAGTTACTATGCACGGGATCATTTGTGTTGCAATCTAAGAGTGGCGATTGTCCGCACACCCAGATGCCGGAACCATACTCGAACGATCTGCGACGGAAGTTCTTCCAGGCG
>NZ_JBARMD010000650.1:0-2596 GCF_049802275.1 Occallatibacter sp.
TCGTTCTCTGGCCGTATCCGAAGAAGAAGGAGCTTGTGCCGCCGCTGATTGCTGATGACTCCATCCTCGCGCCGGGAACAAAGCGGCCGCTCATCATTCGTTTTGACGGCCCGTACTGGTTTCTGCAGCCGCCGTCGAAACGGCCCGGGCCCGGGGCCCACGTTGCGCAGGGCTCGCCCATCAACGTGAATCTTGAATCTAACAATGATGTCGCGTTGGTGATGAACGCGCATCAAAAGTTGGCGCGAGCAATCCCCACGGGGCGATGTCGCGAGATCGAGATAGCGATTGAAAATCGCGACAATAGACAAGGCCTTGTATCACTGGGCGTGTTGCTGACGGATGAAGATTCCGCC
Source organism: Occallatibacter sp. (assembly GCF_049802275.1). NCBI lineage: Bacteria > Pseudomonadati > Acidobacteriota > Terriglobia > Terriglobales > Acidobacteriaceae > Occallatibacter > Occallatibacter sp. The sequence continues at coordinate 357 of NZ_JBARMD010000650.1, forward strand.
TCGAAGAGGACGCTCTACCTTGGTCAGCAGTCGATTGTGTCGACCGAGCCCGGTCATTTCTCCGTAAAAACAATACCGTTGTACGAGACGATTCGTTTTTCCGTGCCGCCCGACGCGCCACTGCGGAAGTTCAATGAGATTACCGTGATGTTTCTGCCGGATATCGAGCACACGTTTATCGCTCCGAGGATTGCGATTCAGCAGTTCGAGCTGTTTCCGCGTTGACGGAAATCTGTTCCGGCGGCGGTCCTGATTCCCTATACTCAGCCCATGTTAGAAACGCGAAGAGCCACCGTCAACGACGCTGAACTGATCACCCGGCATCGCAAGGCGATGTTTGCAGATATGCGGGACGCTCCGGAGCCGGCTTTAGAGAAGATGGCCCGACACTTCGAACCGTGGGTCCGGCGCATGCTCGCCAACGGCAAATATGCTGGCTGGATCATCGGCGACAAAGAGCGCGATATTGCCTCCGCGGGTCTGCTGGTGGTGGACTGGGCGCCCCACTTTCTTGATCCTGCTGGAGAACTACGCGGCTACGTACTCAACGTGTTTGTTGAGTCTGATTTTCGGAGGCGCGGATTGGCGCAGGCACTCATGACGGAGTGTATTGACGAGGCTCAGCGGCGCGGCATTCGCATAGTCGCCCTGCACGCATCGAAGAAGGGTCAGCCCGTTTACGAGAAACTCGGATTCACGACCAGCAACGAAATGCTCTACATTGCTCGAGGAAATGAGTAGGCCGCCCGATTCGGCCTTCACTATTTTTTCGGACTCGTGCATTCGAAGTTTTCTGCGCTGTTCGGATCGCCGCTGCCTTTGTAGCTCGCCGACTGCGGATAAGGGCACAAAGGCCTGGTCATCGTGGCAGCACCCAGTGGATTCCCTCCTGCTCTTTTGGTCGCGATGATGGTTCCTGGTGCTGTTCCCTTCTCAACCCAATTCTCCAGGGCGATAACAATGTTGCGCTGAGGGTCGTTGGACGGGGAGCCGACGAAGGCGCCGAAGCTGTCGGGACCGGGACCTCCACCGCAGTGCTGCATGCCGGGAACCATGTAGAGACGCGTAAAGGAATCAACATCAGCGCGGCCCATCTTGGCGATTACGTCCTCGTAGTAGTTCACCGTATTGAGAGCGGGAATCGCGGGATCGTTCCAGCCGTGATAAAGAATCAGCTTGCCACCGTGCTTGCGGAATGCGCTCAGGTCGGGATTCACTGCATTGAGCGCCGCGGCTGTCTTCTCCGCGGCGGCTTGCATGCCGCTATCTACAGTGAATGTTTTGTAGCTCCAGTCAGATTTCTCGTAGACCATGTTGGTGTAATAGCCGATGCCGAACATAGCCTGTGCACTCTTCGCGGGAGCGGGGCCTGTTATCCAAAGTGCCCAGCCCGCCCTGCCATCTTCCGCGCCGGGCAGATAACCGGGAAAGATCGTACGACCGGTAGAGTCCCTGATGCCCGCATAGATTGCCTTCAGCGCGGACACTTGCGGCGCCGTGAGGCACTTGTCCGTCCCTTCACCGGTCTTGCACTCGATCGAAGCAGGATCGAAATGGCATTGGCGCGGATCATTGAGAATGCCATCCCCCACGCCATCGAGTTTGTCGCACGCGGCAAGTACCGCCGTGGCAATCACCGGAACCTTCGGGGGTGGAATGAAGCTCTCCGGAGTCGCGGTAAGTGCCTGCAAGTCGACAACTGCGTTTGACAGCAATCCGGTCCAGTAGTTGGCAGGCGCACCGGCAATGATGCCGTCGTAATCCTCGGGATAGCGCTGCGCTTCCATCAGGGCTTCGCGTCCGCCATCGGAGCACCCATCGAAGTAGGAACCCTTCGGCGCCGATCCGTAAAACTGCGGAACGATGAGCCCGGCGACGCGGGTCATCTCGTGGATGCCCCGATAGCCAAAGTCGATGATCTTCTCCGGATGGCCAAGCGCCCACCTTGCATCAATGGGCGAAGCGGTGTGCCCGGTATCAGTGGCTGTGGCTGCATAGCCGCGGAGGATCGCGGCGCCGAGGCCATCGTAGCTGATGGCACCGGCGAATCCTCCGTTGCCAAGTCCCTCGAGCTTGCCGTTCCATCCGGCAAGCGGCATCCATACTTCGATAGGGATGTCGGAGTCTGCAGTCGGTTTGGCATGAGCCACGACACGGCAGAACCCGGGCAGCATTTTGTAGAAGGCGGACAAGTCGGCGCCTGTGAACGGCTCACGCGGTCCTTCGAAGGATCCCGGAGC
>NZ_JBARMD010000651.1:0-5741 GCF_049802275.1 Occallatibacter sp.
GGACGAAGCCGTATTGATCCATCTTCGCGCGGGCTGCTGCGCGCATGCGGTCGGCGTGGGGGCGGTAGGTGGCGGGGAGCCACTGGTCGGTGATTCCCTGGTAGATGGTGAACGCGAGCATCTGCGCGAGATTGGTTTCGACGAAGGTGTCGGGGCGATCGACGACGTTGTGGAAGAGGCCGTCTGGACGTTGATACAGAAGGCAGCCGTCGATCACATCGCGGGAAAATGCAACCAGATGGTTGCGATCGTTCTTTCTTTCAGCAGGCAGGCTGCGGATGACACACGCCAGTCCAGCGGCCGTCCAACCATTACCACCGCCCCAGAAAGCGGGATCGGTTAATTGATGTTTGCCGTCGTCCCAGATGTGCGCCATGAGCTTTTTGTCGAGATTGAAAAGGAGCTTTCGATAGCCTTCAATCTGCAGCATCGCCTCGTCGTAATGGCCCATGGCGGCCAGGAACGGAGGCGCGCCATTGATTCCGTCTGACCACATCTGGGGCGCTTCGAACGTGTGATAGAGGATGCCATCGGCGTTGCGGGGAGCCTTATTGAGAATCCAAACGAGCATGCGCGCGACGGCCTGATGCATTGTTGCATCTCCGGCGAATTCTGCCGCCTGTGCGTAGGCGGCGCCGCCCATGGCCGGATCGGTTGGGCCGCCGTTGACCACGACAGCCATGCGACCGTCCGGCGTTTGCTGCACCACGGCGGCCTTCGTCAGCTGGATGAGCAACTCTCGTTGGCCCGATTGCAGCATTGCGTGAGCGAAGATGCCCTGTTCCCAGTCGCGACGCTGCAGTGCAAGGGCGGCGGAGGTAGCCCCCTCGATGCGCCGAGCGCTCTCGGGCTTTTGGCTAGATGTCGTATTTTGCAGCGGTTCTGCAAATGAAGATGCGGAGACGTGCGTACCTGCGATAGCTGCTGTATATAAAAATGAACGTCGATTCACGTTGACGATGATAGCGCGGCAGGTCTCGGATGGGGTTGCTCAGGAGGATGCTTTAACTCACTTTTGCGCAGGACAGCATTCCCTCAGGGCCGACTTTGCCGACTGAATTGGCTACGCAAAGACTCGTCTACAGCGCAGAACCACACCCCGAGCAGAACTTCGCACCGGCGGGATTCGTCTTACCGCATTTTCCGCAGGCCACCAGCGTCCCCGGCTGCGCAATTAACGTGGAATTCTGCGCAGGCGCAGCAGTTCCCGGCGGCACATTCACCGTAACATTGATCGGCTGCCCATAAGCCGGCATCGAGATTCCCAGAGCCGCCGCAATCCCAGCCGCCTGGATCGCGTTGAATTCCCGAACCCGCCCCGGCATGAAGAAGCACTCAATGAATCCCAGCACCCACGGAAACGGTGTCCAGCAGAAGCAGGCATACAGAATGCCCAACCCTGTTCGCCGCAGATAAAAGTGGTGGATACCGAACCCGCCCAGGAACAGCGCCAGCAATATCCCCACAACCTCATCGCGCCGCACCTGTTCGTACTGCTGGTAAAACACTGCCTGCGCATTTACATAAGCCGTGGTTGTCATGGCCGCATCTCCGAGCTTTCCTTGCATTAAAACATACGCGCAGGACGCCCGAAGAGTTCCCCACAGTTCCAGCCCGTAATCCCTCGGCCCGGACGTCAGCCCTCCTCCGTTTAGCATCGTATCTGTCATGACGAGCTTACCCGCCGCTACGAGCGGCACCTTCTACATTGGCGGCGACTTGCCCGTTCATCGCCTCGGTTACGGAACCATGCGCCTTGTCGGCGAGGGCGCCTGGGGCGAACCGAAAGATCCGAACCAGGGCCGTCGCGTTCTGCGCCGCGCCGTTGACCTCGGCGTCACCCTCATCGACACCGCCGATGCCTACGGCCCCGAGATCGCGGAACGCCTGATCTGCGAGGCTCTCCATCCCTATCCGCCGGGCCTCGTCATCGCCACCAAGGGCGGCATCACCCGTCAGGGCCCAGCCAGGACCGAATACGTGGGCCGCGCCGGATATTTGATTCAATGTGTCGAAATGAGCCTGCGCCGGCTCAAACTCGAGCGCATCGAGCTCTACCAGCTCCACCGTATCGACCCCCGCACCCCGCTCGAAGAATCCCTCGGCGCGCTTCGCCAGATGCAGGAGCAAGGAAAGATCCGGCACATAGGCCTCAGTGAAGTCACGCCGGCCGAGATCGAACAAGCGCAGAAGATCGTCCCCATCGTCAGCGTGCAGAACCGCTACTCTCTCGCCGACCGCCGCCACGAGCAGACCCTCGCCTGGTGCGAGCAGCGCGGCATCGCGTTCCTTCCCTGGTATCCCATGGCTGGAGGCAAGCTGCTGAAGCCCGACCACCCGCTATTGCAAACACTAAGCAGTCTCGCTGAACGCCACAACGCCACACCTGCGCAGCTCTCAATCGCGTGGCTCCTTCATCGCTCGCCCGTCATGCTCCCCATCCCCGGCACATCACAGGTCCAGCACCTGGAAGAAAACGTCGCCGCAGCAGCGCTCCAAATCGGCATCGATGAATGGTCACAACTCGAAGCCGCTTCGCAGCAAGTCTCCTAACCAGCTACTTGGCCGTAGCTTCGCAGGATCGACTTCGGAGCCGAAGGCGATGAAGGATCGCAAGGATTCGTTCGGCGATTATCACGTGATTCATTCCGATTACGAGATGGAGCCATCCGGCGAAATCCTCGGCGAACCCACACTGTACATCTCAAGCGATTGATCAATCGTCGGCACCTTGGCGCAGTGCCAACTGCTGCAGCAGAAGCCTGTCCGCGGCAACTTGCGGCGCATGCCGTCAAAACCACACAACAAACAGTGAACTCACAGAGCGGGTCATGGGGAATCTCCTCGGAATGCCCTCGCAGTATACCCCGGCTCGCAAAAGGAAAACCCGCAGCCAATCGGCAGCGGGTTCTCTCAACTAGTTATCGGCGGTCTCTACTCAACGGCATTCGTCGCGATCGTGTTCTTGTACCACTCCGCGCTCAGCTTCGGATACCGCTTCAACGTCTTGAAGTCCACATAGTGAATGCCAAACCGCTTGCTGTAGCCGTCGGCCCACTCGAAATTATCCAACAGGCTCCACAGGAAGTAGCCCTTCACGGGATACCCCTCGTCCACTGCACGATGCAATTGCGTCAGGTGATTGCGCAGGTACATCACGCGATCCACATCTTCAACATGGCCCTCCGGGGTCAGCACATCGTCTGACGACGCGCCATTTTCAGTGATGTACATCGCAGGCACCTTCTCTTTCCAGATGTCGCAAACGTTGCGAACTCCCCAGTAGATGCACTCGGGACCAAGGTTGATCCATGGTGAGTACATGTGCGGATAGGATGACGGCATCGGCTCTTCCACCCATCCCTTCGCAGAACCATCAGCACGCGCAAACAGGGGCACGTAGATATTCACTCCGAGGAAATCGATTGGGCTGCCGATCGCCTGCATATCACCCACTTCTACCTTCGGGGCATTCGCTCCCTCTTGCGCCAGATAGCTCTCCGGATACTTGCCGTCCAGCACCGTGGTGAGGAACGGCGCATTGCTATCGCGTGTGGCCTTCCGTGCCGCTTCGATGTGCTCGTCAGTTTCCATCACCGGCACATAGACGATCGCGTTCTCTGCGAGTCCCACCTGCGTTCCGCTCGGCGCATTTGCGCGAATTGCCTGCACCCCCAGTCCGTGCGCCAAGATCGCGTTGTGCCGTATCTGGTTCACCGGTCCGGCCGCAAGCTTCATGCCCGGCGCGAACTGTCCAATCTTGTATCCCAGATCGGTGAAGCAAATGAATTCATTGGTAGTCATCCAGTGCTTCACCTTGTCGCCAAGATGTTTCGAGACATACGCGCAGTAATCCGCAAACGCTTTCGAGGTATCGCGCGATTGCCACCCGCCCTGCAGACCCGCCGGCGTGTCCCAGTGAAACATCGTGATGTACGGCGTAATATCATTCGCCAGCAACTCATCCACAACCCGGCTGTAGTAATCCAGCCCCTTCTGGTTTACCTCGCCCTTGCCTGTCGGGAACACGCGCGACCACGAGATCGACATGCGGTAGGTGTTCACGCCTAGGTTCTTCAAGAGCTGCACATCCTGCTTGTACAAGTGATAGGAATCGTCCGCCACATCGCCCGTATCGCCGTTGTGCGTCTTCCCGGGCGTATGCGAGAACACGTCCCACAGTGACGGCCCGCGCCCGTCATCCTTCGCGCCGCCTTCAATCTGGTACGAAGCCGTTGCGCAACCCCACAAGAATCCCTTGGGGTACTCGAGCCGCTTCGGCTGCGGTTCTCCAAAAGCAAATTCAGGCAATGAAATTCCTGCATAGGTTGCTGCTGCCGCTGCGGCAACACCCTTTCCAAACTGGCGACGCGAAATCGTCTTCATTCTTACCCTCCAAACGCTAGCAAAAACGTTTTAGCAGACCATTTAAACACTTGGCAAGTGAATTCCTGCAGGTCCTTTCGCGCGGTGCTTGTAGACTCATTCCCTCCAGAAAAGCAAAAGCCGCAGCCTTTCGGCTGCGGCCTTCGCTGCGATCGTTCTCCCACTCCACTTACATTTCTAGGCGCCGAAGGCGCAGCTGGCCCCACCGCAGGTGGTTACATTTCCTTGACGCCTTCGACAAACGCCTTCAGCTTGCGCGAGCGTGACGGATGACGCAGCTTGCGCAGCGCCTTCGCTTCGATCTGCCGAATGCGCTCACGCGTGACCTGGAAGCTTTGTCCCACTTCTTCCAGCGTGTGCTCTGAACCATCTTCGAGCCCGAACCGCATCTTGATCACCCGCTCCTCGCGCGGCGTTAGCGTACGCAGAACCTGCGAAGTGTACTCCTTCAGGTTCACGCTGATCACGGCCTCGCTGGGCGAAACTGCCTGGCGATCTTCAATGAAGTCGCCAAGGTGCGAGTCTTCTTCTTCACCAATCGGCGTCTCCAGCGAAATCGGCTCCTGCGCGATCTTCAGTACCTTGCGGACCTTGGCGACTGGAATGTCCATGCGCCGCGCAATCTCTTCGCTCGACGGCTCACGACCCAGTTCCTGCACCAGCTGACGGCTCGTACGAATCAGCTTGTTGATCGTTTCGATCATGTGCACCGGGATGCGAATCGTCCTCGCCTGGTCGGCAATCGCGCGCGTAATCGCCTGGCGAATCCACCATGTCGCATACGTCGAGAACTTGTACCCGCGCCGATATTCGAACTTGTCCACCGCCTTCATCAGGCCGATGTTGCCTTCTTGAATCAGGTCGAGGAACTGCAGTCCGCGGTTCGTGTATTTCTTCGCAATCGAAACGACGAGACGAAGGTTGGCTTCGATCAGTTCCCGCTTCGCCTGCTCGGCGTCCATGTCGCCCTGGATCATTTCGCGCTGCGTGCGCTTGAGCTCGCCGATCAATACGCCCGCGTCGCCCTCGATTTTTTCGAGATCGGTGCGGCAGTTCTTCTGCTGGCGCCTGTACTCCTTCTTCAGTTCCTCGCTCTTCGAGGCTTCATGCTTCTGCTCGAGCGAGCGGATCTGCCGCTCCAGCGTGCGCATGGTGTCAACGGTCTTGTTGACTTTGTCGAGCAGCCGCTTGCGCTCCATGGCCGTGTACTTGAGTTCACGAACGATACGCGAGATGAAGACCTTTTCGCGGGCAATCATCCAGCGGAGGCGGCGCGCTTCCTTGACCTTGGCCTTGGTGGCAGAAGCCGATGTGGCTACCTGCTTTTCTTCGAAGGCGAGAATCTTCTTCTGGTG
>NZ_JBARMD010000652.1:0-2504 GCF_049802275.1 Occallatibacter sp.
TCCCGCATCCGGGCATCACACTTGCCCTCGATTTCCCTGTGGGTCGCGGGGCAAGTTTCGCCCTGCTCCATCGCCTCGGCTCGATCACTCTGGAGCACGGCGGCCGCATGTATCCTGCAAAAGACGCGCTGATGACACCCCACCAGTTTCAAACCTTCTATCCTCAGTGGGAAGAGTTCGCACACTACATCGATCCGGCATTCAGTTCCGCTTTCTGGCAACGAGTCACAGCCCATGTCTAAACCGCTGCCTCACCGCATCCTCATTCTCGGTGCGACCTCCGCCATTGCTGCTGCGGTCGCCCGTGAACTTCTGTCGCCCCTCTCCGAATTCTTTCTGGTGGCTCGCAGCGCTGAGAAACTCGATACGATTCGAAAGGATCTGTTGACACGCGGCGCCGCCGGCGTCACCACGTATGTCCTCGACCTCGATAACACTGCCGCGCACGAGCAGATGTTCTCCGCGGCATTAGACGTTCTGGGCTCGATCGATCTCGCCCTCATCGCTCACGGAGTTCTTGGTAATCAGGATCAGGCACAAACCAGTTCCTCAGCCGCGGAGGCGATTCTCCACACCAACTTTATTTCCACCGTCTCGCTCATTACGTGGCTGGCCAACTATTTCGAAAATGCTCACCAGGGCACGTTGGCGGTCATCACTTCCGTGGCCGGCGATCGCGGCCGCAAGAGCAACTACGTGTATGGCGCATCCAAGGGAGCGCTCAACATCTTTCTCGATGGAGTACGCAATCGCATTGATCGAGCGGGTGTTCAGGTTCTCACCATCCGCCCCGGCTTCGTCTCCACCCCCATGACCGCGCACCTGCCGCAAGGCCCTCTCTTCGCGGCGCCCGCACAGGTCGCCAAAGGCATTGTGAAAGCGATCGAAGACCGCAAGGACGTGATCTACGTCCCAGGATTCTGGCGGCCCATCATGTTCATCATTCGCAGCGTTCCGGAGTTCCTGTTCAAGAAACTCAACCTCTAGCGACCGCGGCCTGCTCTTCCCGCGCCATTGGAGCCGCTGCCGGCCTCCGCACAGCACGCAAGAGACCCCATGCCAGTCCCATATAGCTCCCCACCAGCAACACTTGCATCGCCATCATGAGCCACGCCTTCAGACTGCCTGAAAGCAAAAGCGCATGCAGCGCAGGGGCCGCTTCCCGATTTAGCGGCCAGTACCAGAAGCTGGCAATCGGCAGCGACAGCCAGGATAGGAGCGTATACAGGATGCTCATGGTTCGTTTGCCCCGATCCGCATCAAATGCAGCAAACGCACAAAGCAGGAAGAAACACATAGCCAGATAGGACGTATCCGACTTCTTGTTCATGATCAAAAAAGTGAGAAGAATAAGCTGCGCCCCCAACCCGGTCGCCCATAGCCTTGTCGACTCGTCTATTGCATTCAGTTGAGCCCTGATCGTGACAACAAGCACAGCCCCCACCGCAATAAGCAATATCAGGCTCAGCACAATTCCCGGCAGGTTGTGTCCTGTCAGGGCTCCAATCACATATGGCAGGTTCTGCGGGGTTACGAACTTGCCCTCTCTGCGCGCACTCGCGGTCACGTCTGCCCTGGCCAGAATAAAGCCTCCGTACACAACCAGAGTCGGCACCGCGACGCTCACCAGCCATGTGACACGCTTGCGTGCCGCGACGAAGAATGTCGGCACAAACATCACCGGAAGAAATTTCACCAGGATCCACGTGAGGCTCAACGACAGCCCTGCGACAATCTCCCGCCTCGCGATTGCACAGAATGCAATTCCAAGTAAGAGCGCGATCAATCCCTGGTTTTTGCCGTCAATGCAAATCTCCCAGGCCACCAGCGGTTGCAGGAGATAAAGCAGCGCTGCTTTCCGCACCGTCATCTCGCCCATGAACCGGCGCAGAAAACGTATCCAGAAGGGAATAGAAAGAATGTCGCAGACCATTTGAAAGACCAGGATCGAAAGCGCTGAATCGCGCACCCTCAGCAAGAGCGCGTCGAGATATGGATTAAGGGGAGCGTAACTCGACGGAAAGTCCCGGTAGGGAAACAGGCCATGCATCACCGCATGCGCCTCCGGTACGTAGCCAAAAATCAAATCGGCCCACGGCCTTTGATGCAGAACAAAGAACGTGACGAAAAAGAACAGGAAATGGCAGGTGGCATAGAACGTAATAAGATACAAATCGAACTGCCGTTTGGTCCATTCCGCCAGCTTTCCTGAAATCTTCCAGCGTGCCACCAGAAGACTCAAAATCGCCAGCAGTCCGCCAAATATAAAGCGAAGTAGAAGATTGCGGAACGCCATCGTTCTTTTACCTTACCATTCATCCAATTTGATTTGAACCGCGTCCAGGCCAGCAAGGAATAGCTCTTGGCGAGACTTCACAGCGGCACCATCAGATGCACCCGCGGCCAAAGAAAGAACTGGGCATTCTCCATTCGGAATTGTGTCACAGATGCAGAAAACCCGGCAGTTCGCCGGGTTTTGCATCAGGCATCTTTCCTTTGCACAG
>NZ_JBARMD010000653.1:0-18164 GCF_049802275.1 Occallatibacter sp.
TCTCTCGCGCGCTATGGTCACACCTGCCGCTCGCGCGCTCGCGCCTTTCCTGCTGTCGCTGGTGCCGAATACACTGGGCCGGATTGCTTTATCGACGCGGATCCCTGACCGCGCCTTGTTGACCACACGCGATACAACAGGCACGCCCATCCATCGTCGCGCCGCGCCGATTACCTGAAGCTGATTATCAATGCTTCTTCTTCGCTGCTTTCCCTGATTTTGGTTTTTCTCCCGGCAAATGCGACGTAGGAATGGGGGACATGTCGGGACCAATGCGACGCACCTGCGTATCGCGCATCGCGTAGGTGATCGTGCGCGGATTCACAGGCATCGTGATTCCGGTGGCCGGATCAATCGCAACCGTAGGCGAACTCGAAATCTGAAAGCTGAACACCGGTTCGGTTCCGTTCGCTCCGGGTTGCGTCCACACGCGAACCGGAAGAAAGCCCTGGATGGGGTGAATCCGGAATGCCGTCTCGTACCGGTGGCGTTTCAAGCTCCAGGTGAATACACGGATCTGGTCGAAATCGAAAGGCAGGCCTGATTTCGGCGGACTCAGCGCGGTGACATATTCCGGGACCTGGTGATTGGGAACGTCCGCCTCGGAATCCGTGACATGAGTGAGCACATAAGCGCCCACAATGCGCTGGCCTTCAGCATATTGCCCGACCTCGTCGGGCACGTCCACGTCGATGCGGCCACCCAGCATCCACCCGGTACGTCCCTGGCTATCGCGGATCAGCCACCAGTCCTCCATCGGAACCGGGGGTTCCGCCAGTTCGTCCGGTTCGGAGTTGGGCAGAGCTGCGGATGTCGACCTTGCCCTCCCCTCTTCGGATGCCTTCGACGTCTGCGCAGTGGGCTTGGCACCGGTTACGGTGGGCGGTATAGGATGTTTGACCGGTTGCGCGGGCACGCCGGGAGCTGTTTTTGGTACTGAGGCGCGCACCAGCAATTGAACTTTGTCATTCTCGGGAAGCAGGTAGAAGCGATCGCTGTTGCGGCCCGGACTGATGTGGAGGTAAATGTCATCGCGCACCGTACCCGTCGCGACAACCGGATCCTGCTTGTGTTCCGCCTCCATATGAGCAAAGCTGTCGTAGGTTTTGGAATCAATTACGGCACGCTCTTCGATCCAGCCGATTTCGTTTTTGTCGGTCTTCACCTTGAGGAACCGGCGTCCATGTTCCAGGACCTCGAGCGGTTGTCCGTTCACAACTGCGCCAACGCGGTTGGATACGGCTGCCACTCGATCGTGAAGGTACATTTGCCGGGCAGAAACATAGACGGTCTCATGCTGCTCGTGGCGTAACCGGTTGCACCCCGCGCCGAGGAGAAGAAAGCCGATTACAAGCAGAGCCGGAAATCCGGCCACCCTGGGCCGGACCGATGAGACGGAATGATTAGGCAATTGTGTGGGCACAGCCAGGAGGATCTACTTGAGGATAGCAGCAATGCGCGGCCCGTTAACAGGGCGTCTCATCAATGAAGCGCAGCCATGGCCCCGGCTTGGGTAGGAGCTGTGCCGGTCGCATTCGCGATTACCTGGTCCAGATAGCCTGGTTTGGTCGCGTCGATCGTGTAACCAGTCAGGTCGGGGTTGCTCCCGAAGTTCACGGCAAATACGAACGCGTGCGTGTTGTCTTCAACGATCGCCTGCGGATTAATGCCGGTGGTGAAAGTGCTTCCCAACGCGGTAAGGGTGAAGGCGCTATTCGCCGAGGTAATCGAGAAGCCGGCAATCACGCCGGTTGAGCCGCTGCTGGTTTGCCGGTTCACCACATAGACGAAATCCCCGGTTGAAAACGGCAGGATGGAATACGGCGCCAACCCGCCAATCCCGTAGGGCGAGCCGGAGATTTCCTGCAGGGTGCTGTAGTTGAAGGCGCGCAGCCCGCCGGTATTCGACCCGGAGGTTGCAACTGTCTCACCGATATAGAACAGCCGCGGCGCCGTGGAACCCGTCGGGATTGGATCGAAAGCCACTGAGAGAGCGGCCCCGGTCGCATTCTTGACACCGATGGTTGCCACTGTGCCGAACGGATTGGCGTTGTTGGGGTTGAAAGGTATGATCGCCGTGCCTTGAGAGCCCAGGGCGGCCAAAACAAGCGTATCGGTGGGAGAGATTGCCACTTGCTGGAAAGTCGTGGACGGCAATACCGCAGTTTCCACGGTGTTGGACGCGAGCAGGCCCGTGGATGGGTTCACGTGAATCGCATTAAGAGTTTGGGTCGCCGAAACTCCTTCCACCAGCCACGAATTGCTCGGATCTACGGCCATGTTCGTGGCGGGATCGGACGAAATGGCCTGGCCGGAGTTTCCCAGAGTCAGTTGGCCGGTCGATGTATTCACCGTGTATAGAAAAATGCCTCCGACGGTGCTGACGTACAGGAAAGCATTGTTGGGCGCGACCGTGATCGCAATGGGAGCAGCAGAAAGCGTGTAAGGGCTTCCCGGCAGTGCCGTGAGCGTACCGGCGTTTACGTAGAGACCAACCATCTCGCTCGTCGCGTTGTTCAAGACATAGAAATCGCCACTGCTCAGCTTTGTTGAACCGCCTCCGCCGCCTCCTGAGCTTGGCGGATCCCAGAACCCTGTGCAGCCTGTCAGGCACAATGCCGCAATCGCCAAGGACGCCCAATACCGAGTCTTCATGGCCGTTCCTCCCCCGAAACGCCAACGCTGCCCATGTCGCTCTAAGGGTAACGCTTCCCGGCGTGTCTGTCCCGTTTCGCCTTGGACAGGGCTTTCTTATTTTGCCATCTCGCAGGAAGGACGTGTGAAGATGATGATTCGCTCAACAGATACCGCGACCTGGAAAGCTCGGCGCCTTTCTGGAATCATTGCCGCGCTCGAAATCTTGCACAATGGCATTGACCGAATACGGTGAGACTCCACCTAAGGATTGAGTCAGCTACCCATCGACCGATGCAAGACAGCGCATCGACTGACCTACTACCGTTCTTCCGTGCAGCCCTCCTCGCGATTTCTTCCCCTGAACTCGGGTGGAGCCCTGCTCCTGGTGATTCCCGCCAGCATTCTCTAACTCATTGAGCCTTTGACGATGCGGCCGTTTTGCGGCGCATACGTCAGGGCCATCGATGTCGGCAGGTTCCACGCGAACCACGACGTCACTCTGTTTGTATTTTTCTGGGAGAGGCCGAAAACAACATGAACATGGTTCGCAATGTGCTGGCGTTTGTAGCACTTTCTTGCATCAGCTTATCTGCACAGCAGATCACAGGAAACATTCGCGGGACCGTTACAGACCCGAGCGGCGCTGTGATTCGGGGCGCCACGGTTACTGCCCAGCAGGTGGAAACGGGCCTGTCGCGCGTGACGACCACTGATCGCGACGGCAACTACATCCTTCTCGAACTCCCGGTCGGACACTACCACCTGCAGGTCTCGGCAAAAGGATTCCAGGAGCATGTGCAGGACGGCATCACGCTCAACGTGAACGAGACGGCTTCAGTCTCGGCACATCTCGCGGTCGGATCGGAAAAGCAGCAGGTGGTGGTGAGCGCCGATGCCGAGCTGATTGAGCCCACTGTCACCAGCATGGGCAAGGTTGTGCAACAGCAGGAGCTCGAGGATCTTCCCCTGAATGGGCGCAACTTTGCGCAACTTGGCCTGTTGCAGCCTGGAGTCGTTCCCTTGACGCCAGGTATAGCTGAAGCGGGCGGGTCGCTGCGCAACGGACAGGCTTATGCGGTCAATGGCCAACGACCTGAATCAAACAACTTCCTCATCGACGGCGCGAACAACTTCAACGGCGTTGACGGCGGATTCGTCCTTAAGCCGCCGGTTGACGCGATAAGCGAGTTCCGCATCATCACGCACAGCGCGAATGCCGAGTTCGGAGGCTCGCTGGGATCGACGACAAATGTCATCACTCGCTCGGGCACCAATCAGCTTCACGGAACACTCTGGGAGTTCCTGCGCAACGACGCATTCGACGCGACCAACTATTTCGCTCAGACACAGGAGCCGTTGAAGCAAAACCAGTTTGGCGCAGCCGCCGGCGGTCCAATCAAAAAGGATAAAGCATTCATTTTTGGATTCTATGAAGGCTTTCGCAATAGCCAGGGCATCTCAGCGCTTACTACGGTGCCATCGGTAAAAGAGCGTGCCGGCGATTTCTCGGAACTCTGCCCTGAGGGTTTTTCACACGGCTTCTGCAACAACCCGCAGAACCAGCTTTTCAACGTCTTCGCCAATGCACCGTACCCGAACAACCAGGTACCGTCGCAGCAGTTCAACCCGATTTCGCTCAACTTGCTGCCCTTCTTCCCGCTTCCGAACGCCGGTACGAATCTGTTCGCTACAACGCAAATTCTGACCAATGATACAGATCAATTCGGCATCAAGGTCGACGACTACCTCAATCCCCGCGACACGCTGAATTTCAGTTACATGTTTTACCAGCTCTCTCAACTCAGTCCGTTATCACCGGGCGGCGCCAGCGTGCCGGGCTTCCCCGTGGCCGAAAACCAGCGCGCGCAGAGCTTTGTCGCGCAGGATACGCACTCTTTTTCGCCAAGCATCATCGCTGTGGGGCGATTCTCGTTTCTCCGTAACAAGTTCCTCTTCGGCGAGTCTCAGAACCATGAGCCACCCTCAAGCCTTGGATTCCAATACACGCCGAGTCTCGATGCTGCCATTGGACCGCCGTTCATCCAGGTGAGCGGCTATACCCTGGTTGGTGATCCGATTACCGGCCCGCGCGACACCTACGAAAACGTCTACGATTTCTCTGGATCGCTGAGTTGGGTTCGTGGTAAGCACGCGCTGAAATTTGGCGGCGGATACCAATATCAGCAAATCAACGTACTGCAGGGGATCGCAACCAACGGCTTCTTCGTATTCGCGCCATTCCCGGTAACCGACGCGTTCGCCAGCTTCCTCACCGGGCAGCCTGTCGTCTTCCTGCAAGGCATCGGCGACTTCTCGCGCAATATTCGCGGCAACAATGCCAACGGGTACGTGCAGGATACCTACAAAGTCGCCCCGCGATTCACGATCAATGCCGGACTCCGCTACGAGTTGCCTCTGCCGTCCACCGAACTTCGAAATCGGGTATCGCTGTTTGAGCCGGGGAAGCAGTCCACGGTCATGCCGGATGCTCCGGCAGGTTTGCTGTATCCGGGCGATTCCGGAGTTCCCGCCGGACTGATCCCCACGGACTATAAGGCGTTTGCGCCGCGCGTTGGCATCGCCTGGGATCCGAGCAGTGATGGCAAAACGCTGGTAACCGCGGCGTACGGCATCTTCTACGAGCCTTATTACACCGGACAAGGCGGCCCTTTGCAGGCGCCCATCAGTGCGCCTCCGTACCTTGGGACACCGCAGGTGAGCCTGCCGAACTTCGCGGATCCGTTCAACGGCAATCCCCCCGCCCCAGGGACATTCACCCATCCACTCACGAACCTGACCCTGTCTCCGACGTTGACTCTTCCTTACACGCAAGACTGGGACTTGAACCTGCAGCAGTCATTTGCGAACGATTGGCTGTTCGAGATCGGATACGTCGGCACCAAGGGCACGCGTCTGCCCCGCTTTATCGAAGCGAACCCAGCGGTATTCGTTCCTGGGTACGTGGACGGCCAGCCAATTTCCAATTCCAGCAATGCCGATCAGCGGCGTCTATATTCCGGCTGCACGCTCGCCGATTCACCGGGCAGTTGCCAGTATTCCTCTACCGGCGAAATCGCGGGTATCGCCAATTCGTCGTACAACGCGTTGGAAACGTCGCTGCGCAAGCGATACAGCCACGGACTGTCCTTCCTCCTGTCATACACATGGTCAAAGGCGATCGACGATGTATCGTCATTCAACATAACCGGATCGGAGGCAAAGCCGGTCGCAGGCGAAAACGATCTCGCCCAGAATCCGTTCGATCTTGCAGCAGAGCGCGGGCCGTCGCTCTTCGACGCGCGCAACCGATTCGTTGCGAGCTACGTATGGGCGCTCCCATTCTGGAACCATCCTCGGAACTGGTACCAGTCAGCGTTAGGCGGATGGCAGTTGGATGGCATCGCCACGTTGATGAGCGGCACGCCGTTCACCGTCTTCGACTCGAATGATGTTGCGGCGCAAGGCAGCGCGCCGGAGATCACCGGATTCTCCGCCCAGCGGCCTAATATCATTGGCAACCCTAATAACGGTCCCCGTACGGTTGGCGCGTGGCTGAATACAGGCGCCTACCAGCGACTCGATCCCACAGCCAACGCGGGACAGTTTGGCACCGAAGGCCGCAACGTGAATGTCGGTCCGGCGTATGCAAATTGGGACTTTGCCACCCTGAAGAATTTCAAGGTCACCGAATCGAAGCAACTCCAGTTCCGCGCGGAGCTGTTTAACATTCTCAACCGCACAAACTTCTTTTTGCCTGACTGCGACATCAGTTCGCCGACATTCAACCACATCCTTGCAGCGGGGACTCCGCGCCAGGTGCAGTTTGCATTGAAGTTCATGTTCTAGCAAATGATCCTGGGCGTACACGAGTAGAGATATGAGGTCAGAGTTCTCATCCGATGCACCACAGTTGGAGGCCTCGAGCGGCGGCGCCGTCCTCCACCATTTGCGCTCTGCAGCACGGTGATCTCAATGGACAACTGTTATTGTCTTGGCCGGAAGACTAATGCCCTCCGGCCAACATGTCTTCTAAATGCAGACAGCTAAATCCAGCCTTATAACCGAGCAACCTTCCGCCATTCAATCAGTGGTCTGCTGACCCTGTCCCGCAATGGCAAGCGCCAATTCGCTTCCGGAAGGGATCTTCACGTTGTCCTTTTTCTTTGCCACGAATACACCTGAATTCTGCCCGGAGATTCTACTGTGGAGATCTACACCCGACATTACGTCGAGCTGATCGACCCCGAGCATACTCTTGGTCCAGTCATTCGATTCCTCGTCTCCGGGCGCTATGTTGTAGCCCTGCGCGTCTTCGTCATCAGGAGCATACACACCCACGATCATTGCCTTGATCGGAATGGTCTTGCCATCTTTCAGTTGAGCCGAAGTTATACGCAACGCCAGTTTCGAGTTCCCCTGTATTTGCATGTCATCCGTGGCGACCGTGCCCATCAGTTTTGTTCCGCGCGGCAGTTCAGAGCCGTCTTTCAGATGAACCTTTTGGCTCAGGACTGCCTCGAATTTAGTTCCAGGTTTTGAGTCTTTGGCGTCCAGCGTATTTTGGAGATACGAACGCGCACGAACCATCTGGGACGCTTCCTGTTGTGCCGCAGACTGGTTAGCCGAATTCTGAGTGGATTGTGAACTCATGGCGCTCTGACCATATGCGAGCCCTGGCAGAACAAGAGCCATCGACAATGCAACGGGAAGAGAAATCGCAACTCTATTTTTCATCTTGGGTACTCCGATACTTTGATTTGCTATCGCCTCACAAAACCGTGAGGCAAGTTACATGTCCTTAGATGGAAGACCCCACCCCAGGTTTCTCCTCGGCGCGAGCAAATGTTTGGTTGCTTTATTCAATCAAAAGCAACAATTCTTAACATTTTGCAGATGGCTTTTACTCTCCGCAGCAGGCGGGACTTGCGGGAAGATGGCTTACACGGGTATTCGAATTAGATTGACATCATGAAATCGGTTTGGTGGCGGCTTTCCCTATTGGTTCGTCGCGCGCCCTATCGATTTCCATACCAGGCGGGCTGCGGTGATGTCTTCAATCGCCATTCCAACAGACTTGAAGACGACGCGCTGATCGCGAGGAATTCTTGCCACCGATGGATCCGCCAGAATCTCCCCAATCTCCGCCTTAACCTTCGCTCCGGAAAGCAACACGTCGCCCGATTCCCGTTCGACGCTCGATCGTCCTTCTGCAATAACGTAGCTGGATAGCATGGCTTCATCATCGAGTTCGCGCAAACTCGCGCCGCTTGCGCCCACAGCGATAACCAAGGCATTCGGCTTAAGCCAGCTTCCTTTCAACACCGGAACCGGCGAGGTGGTCGCCGTGAGCACCACGTCGGCCGCACCGGCTTCCTCAGCGGTAACGGCCCGCGCGTTCGTCTCATCTGCAAGCCGAGCGGCATTCGCGGCATTGCGGCTTGAAATACGAATGTCCCGCATCTCCGGCCATACATGTTTCAGAGCGTCGATGTGCGCTCGAGCTTGCACGCCTGAGCCGATGATGCCAAAGCTTGTGGGTGCCGACTGAAAATGCAGTGGCGCAATTCCTGAGAAAGCCGCAGCAGAGACGGCCGCCGTGCGCATCTCGGTGATCAGGCGTCCATCCATGATGGCCAGCGGCTCTCCCGTCGCGCGCTTCATCAGTTCAATGATTGCCATGTGCGTGTGCAGACCGAGTTCATCGTTGCCGGCGTAAAACGTGACGGTCTTCACTCCCATCACATCGCCGGAAACGACCGGCATCACGCCGAACCAGCCGTTGCGATAATCGTCTGCATTGCCGGCGCGAAGAATCATCCGTGGCGGTTGATTCACGCGACCGGCCGAGTAATCAATCAATGCCTGGCGAATGGCAGGGATCAGGGCTTCATAGGTGAGAACTGCGCGAACCTCTTGCTCGGAAACGTACATAGAGGGTGCTAGTTTACAGCGAGAGGGTTCAATCAGTTGGGCCGATTGCTCGAGTTGGAACGGCGCCGAAAACGCTCATCTACAGGCTGGCGGCCTTTAAAGCCGTCCTCAATCGTATGCCAATACTCGATCGTGGTCTCACCCATGCGCCAGCAAAGCAAGACGACCTGCTCATCCACTCGGCAGGGAAAGTCGAGAAGACCCGTATCGACATCCTTCACCTGCACGCCAATTGCATCGATCTCGGCAATGCTCTCGCGAACCGTCTCCTGGTGAGCTTCAATCTCAGTGCGCTGGCGGCCCACATCCGCGACATTCACACGCATGCCTCCGGCCAGGTAAATCCGCCTGCCAAGTTCGGAAAGTTGCGATTCGATCTCCTGCGCAGCGCGCTTGCCTTCGATAGCTCGCTTCAAGAGCGACTCCAGCAAAGGAAGTAGCGATTGCGCTTCGTCAATGGTGAACGTCTTCATTTTGGTTTCTACCACTAGCATACGACGGATGCTTTCGCTCCACCAGCAACTTGAAAAACTGGAGTAACCGTGTTTCGCGCCGTCGAAAAAGATAGACCAGCAGATTTTTCGGCTGCTCTCGACCCGGGGAGGGCCCGTTGCATATTACGAACAGAAGCTTGGATTTAAAGTTGTCCTGCGATTGCCTGGAAACGAGTACGCGAAGTCTGAATCAGCCGATTTCAAGCATCCGGTCAAGCGCCACGCGCGCCCACCGCTTCACGCCGGAACGCACCTTGATGCGATTCACGACGCGCCCTTCCACCAGGTTTTCCAGCGCCCACGCAAGGTGCTGCGGGCTGATGCGATACATGGTGGTGCAGAGGCACCCGTGATCATCGAGACTCAGAACGCGTTTGCCCTGTGCGGCGAAACGACGCGCCAGGCGATTCACCAGGTGAATCTCCGTGCCGATTGCGAAGGTGGTCTCTGGCGGTGCATCTTCAACAATCTTGATCAGCCGCTCAGTTGAGCCCAGTGCGTCCGCCTTCTGGCAGACTTCCCAGCGGCACTCCGGATGCACGATCACCTGGATGCCTGGATGTTTAGCGCGAATCTCGTCCACATGACTGGGCAGGAAGCGCTGGTGAACGGAGCAATGCCCCTTCCACAAAAGAATCCGGCTGTCAGCCAGATCAGAGGCCGGCTGCCCCCCTTGTAGCGCCCACGGGTCCCAAACCGCCATCTGCTCCGGCGGAATTCCCATTGCATAGCCGGTGTTGCGCCCGAGGTGCTGGTCAGGCAGAAACAGAATGCGCTTGCCACGCGCGAAGGCCCACTCAAATGCGGCACGACAATTGGAGGATGTGCAAACCAGCCCGCCACGCTCCCCGCAGAACGCTTTGATCGCAGCCGTCGAATTCATGTAGGTCAGCGGAATCATATCCGCCGTCAACCCCAGCCGTTCGAGCGCTTCCCAGCAGGCTTCTACCTGCGAGATCTCCGCCATGTCGGCCATTGAGCATCCTGCGTTCAGATCCGGCAGAATGACCTGTTGTTCATTGCGCCCGAGAACATCAGCGCTCTCCGCCATGAAGTGCACACCGCAAAAAACGATGTATCCGGCATCCGTCTCGGCAGCAACCTTCGAGAGCTTGTAGCTATCCCCGGTAGAGTCGGCGAAGCGAATTACCTCGTCGCGCTGATAATGGTGGCCGAGCAGGATGGTTGACGCGCCCAGATGTGCGCGCGCCTTTGCGATCCGTTCGTCCATGCTGTGATCGGGAAGAGCCAGGTAGTTTTCCAGGCTGCATGCATTGCCGGTCTCCGGCGAGACCGCCGTCTCTTCGTCAATAATCAAATTCACCTTGTCCGCCTTCAGTCCGCCTGGTTTATACAAGAACCGGCGAACGGGGATGTTGAAAGCACTCAACGGCTGCAGTGGATGCGCTGTCGCTACGGCATACCCGACGATTTACGCCAGGCATTTCAGAATGCGACCCCACCCACGGGGTTGTTGCAACCTTCTACAAATGGATGCGACCAGCTATCAGCGGACTCAGCAAATCGGGTCCGCAAATATCGCTTCCACCGAATCGATTTTACCAAAGAGCCTGCACCCACGCTGCACCGTACCGCGTTAATCGAACAGGGTCAATGACACCAACGTTTGTGAGTGCGGAGCACGGGCAGTTATCATTAGCCTTCATGGGAGCGCACCCGCCAATTCTGTTGGGCACAGTGTCGATGGTGGACTCCATCATCCTGATGGTGATGGCTCTTGTCGTGTTCGGGCCTCGGCGCCTGCCCCAGATCGGCCGCCAGATCGGCAAGCTCATGTATGAGTTCCGCAAGGCCTCCAATGACTTCAAGTTCCAGATGGAAGAGGAGTTGCGTCTCTCTGAGGAATCCGACCGCCGCAAGAAAGAAGAAGAGCGGCAACGTTCCCTGGCGGCTTTGGCAGCGACCGAGCAAGCATCGGTTTCAGCCGATCCTCCGGCACCGGTACAAGCCGTAGCATCACCCTATCCGGGCGAGGGCACCTATCCCTCGCAGTATCCGCCCGAAACACCCGCAGCTGCGACCGAGGAGACGGTCCCTCGTATCATGCCGCCTTCCACGGGCGAGACCATAGCAGCGTCGCGGCCTGGTCGTGTCTCGGAGCCACTTTCTGAGACCCCTGCCGAAGCGACGAAGGTCGAACCGGATACGAATGCCCTGCAATCCCCGAACAACACGAGCCCCTCACCTGACCCTGCGGAGGCCCTGAACCAGCATGGTTGATGCCGTCGAAGCAATCGGCAAGGCGCGAGCGGCGGTGTCAGAACGCGCGGATCTCCCTGGCATGAGCCTGATGGAGCACCTCGACGAACTGCGCAAGCGCATTGTCCATTCCGCACTTTACCTCGTCGCCGGATTCATTGTGGCGTGGCTCTTCAAGGATGCGCTGCTCAACTTTCTCCAGAGGCCGCTCCTGAAAATCGGCAAATCCCTGGTGTTTACCCACCCCATGGATGCGCTCAATCTCTATCTGCAGGTTGCACTGCTGGCCGGAGCCATCCTGGCAAGTCCATTCATCCTCTTTCAGGTTTGGCTCTTCATCGCACCCGGCCTTTACCAGAAGGAGAAGCGCTTCGTCTGGCCCTTCATGTTGGCCACAGTGGGACTGTTCCTGGCTGGCGCGAGTTTCGGCTACTTCTACGTTCTCCCCGGCGCCATGGAGATCCTCATCATTAAGATGGGGCACAACTTCACGCCCATGATCACCATAGAGGATTACAGCAGCTTCTTTCTTTCCATCATCCTCGGCCTCGGCATCAGCTTCGAACTGCCAATCCTCATCTTCTTTCTCGCCATGTTTGGCATTGTGAGCCCGCGATTCCTCTGGAAGAACATCCGCTACGCCATTCTTGCCGTCTTCATCGTCGCTGCGATCATCTGCCCCAGCCCCGATCCGTGGACGATGTGCATTTACGCGATTCCCATGCTGGCGCTTTACCTGGTTGGAATCGCGGTAGCATGGTGGGTTCATCCCTCCCGCAAAAAGGCCAAAGAGGCCGCGGTATGACCCCTTCGTCGTGCCAAGCCCGTGTCCTCCTGAGCGGAGCAGCTTGGGGCCCCACGCAGTGGGGTAAGCGGAGCGAAGGATCTGCTTTAGTCTTTCAGCATCACCGCCGGGTGCCCCATCTCTCGCTTTTGAGACATGGGATAGCATCTATTGTTGCTCTCGTCCTCCTCCTCGTCCCCGCCGCCTCGCCCGCACAACAACACTTCAATGGCAATAAGGCCTACGAATACGCCCGCGCCTTTGCCGCGATTGGTCCCCGCTGGCCGACCGGTCCGGGCCATGTGAAGGCCGAAGAATTCATCCGCAACCAGTTCAAGCACGATCAGCTCGAACAGGACACCTTCATCGCAAATACCCCCATCGGCCCCGTCACCTTGCACAACTTCATCGTGCGCTTTCCAGGCACAAAAGACGGCGTGATCGTCCTCGGCACGCATTACGAGACGAACTACCCGCTCCGTAACATCAACTTCGTAGGCGCGAACGACGGTGCCGCAACAACCGGCCTGCTGATGGCGATTGCGGACCAGTTGCGCGGCAAAAAGCTCGAAGGCTACTCGGTGTGGCTGGTCTTCTTTGACGGCGAAGAAGCCTTTCAGAAGTGGTCGGCATCCGACTCGACCTTCGGCAGCCGTCACCTGGCGGCGAAATGGGGCGGTGACGGCACACTGGGCCGCATCAAGGCCTTCATACTGGCTGACATGATCGGCGACAAGGATCTGGACATTCAGCGTGAGACGCGCTCCGCGGAATGGCTTGTGGACCTGGTGCGCAAAGCTGCAAAAAAGTTCGGCTACGAGCGTTACTTCTTCCAGACCGAGGAGGCGGTCGACGACGACCATCTTCCCTTCGTACAGCGAGGCGTGCCCGCCATCGACATCATCGATCTGGACTACGGGCCGAACAACAGCTACCACCACACCGTGCAAGACACCATGGACAAGGTCAGCGCCCACAGCCTCACTATCGACGGCGACGTCTTCCTGGAAACAATCAAACTGATCGACCAGCGATAAAAGCAGCGGTCGCAATTGCCCGGACGAAAGCACAAATACCCGAGTTCGTGTCATCCCGTCGGTAAAGCGGAAGGCGTTGTCAGGCACAAAAGCGGGGCAGTTTGGTGCCCCACGCAGTGGGGTAAGCGGAACGAAGGATCTGCTTTCCTCTTTCAGCATCACCGCCGGGTGCCCCATGTCTCGCTTTTGAGACATGGGAAAGCACAACCCACCCAAGCCCGTGTCCTCCTGAGCGCAGCAGTTTGGGGCCCCGTGAACGCACAGCATTCATGGGGTAAGCGGAGCGAAGGATCTGCTTTCGTCTTGCAGCATCACTGGGCGGGTTGCCCCTGTCCCGAAGATCGTTCTCAACCACGCTGAGGGTGCCTCGAAATCGGGGCCATCCGCCGTTCTCCTTGGTCAATCCGCAGGATTCCGGCGACCTTGCCGTATGATGTCTGCAGTTCCCTCAATTCCCAAATTCAAATTTCGCTGTGCCGACGGAGCGCGCTTTGCAAGGATCCGGCCGATCGCCGGGCGCAAGGTATCGAGAGTTGTCTGGCTTCCCATAGGTATCTTTCTTCTCGCCAGTGTCTGGGAACTGGCGGAGTTCTTTATGCCGCTCTCGCAAGCACTGGAAATGAACCGGACGAATGCGATGCGCGAGATACCATGCCGTGCGATACGATCCAATTCCCAGGTGCGTCTTCAATTGATTCGCAGAGATGCTTTTCTTGGCGTCCACGACGATTGCAAGGGCCATGAACCACTTGTGCAAGGGGAGATGCGAGTCATTGAAGATCGTGCCGCTTGTGCCTGAGAACTGCTGTTTGCAGGTAGGCTCCAGGCACTAAAAGATGCTTTGGCGGACGTTCTTCGATGTGCCCTTGCGGGTAATGCGGCTGATCTTATCCACGCCACAGATGGGGCAGCGAACGACGCCATCAGGCCAGCGCATCTTTTCGATGTACCCTAAGCACTCTTCATCAGTCGGAAACTGCTTGGTTACGTCGATCAGGTTCATTCTTCAGGCTCCGGTACTTCTAGCAATCTCAATTCATGCGACAGTGCGCGGATTTCGTTCTCGACTTGATCAAGCCGGTATGCAATCTGGGCCAGATTGACTTTATATTTCGTTGCCGTCTCCACAATGCGCTTGCGCTCGGCCTCGGCTGTCTCCAGTCGGGCTTTGAAAACCGCAATCTTCGCCTTGTGGAGCGAAGCCATAAACAGATATTAGAGGTATTCTAGTTCTGTGCCAAGTGCATAATCATCTCTGTAAATCAACTAGAATGAACACTTTTCACACCGAGTATGGGTGGGGGAGGGGCAGGAACAATACGCAGATGCGACCGTCCCCGGGCGGATCGTCCCTGACCACTGTTCCCTGGCCACTGATCACGGTCCTGTAGCATTCAAACAATGATCGCTGGCGCGTCCTGGGGGTGGTGGATTGGATTTCACAGTGCAGTCCTCACGCTGCTTCTGGTGGACGCGTTCCTGCCTGCAAATCGGCGCGAAGAACCGCGCACGCAAGCCACAGCATGGTTATGGACCGGCATTCTTGTTTTATGTACTGCTGCATTTGCCATCTGGATTGCGGTCGGGCAGGGTCGTCACAATGCACTCGAATTCGTGGCTGGCTATGCCATCGAGACTTCGCTGAGCATCGATAATCTCTTCGTCTTCCTGATTCTCTTCGAGGGTTTCCGCATTAGCCAGAAGCGCCAGCACACGGCCCTGCTCTGGGGAGTTGCGGGTGCAATCATTCTGCGCGCATTGTTTATCGCCATGGGCGTCTCGCTCATCCAGCGCTTCGACTGGATCAGTTTGATATTCGGCCTGTTCCTGCTTTACGCGGCATTCAAGCTTTTCCGCGTCGGCTCCGCTCGCGCAGTCATACCAGCATGGATTCGCCGCCTGCAGCCCGCAAAGGGTTCTCTTCTCCCCGTCATCCTCGCCGTGGAATTTACAGACGTCTTGTTCGCCGCCGATTCCATTCCGGCCGTGCTCGCCGTCACTCGCGACCCTTTCGTGGTCTACACCTCAAACATCGCGGCCATTCTCGGACTGCGCTCGCTCTACTTTGCGCTCGCCGCGTTGCTTGAACGTCTCCACTACCTGCATTACGGCCTCGGCGCCATTCTGATGTTTGTAGCTCTCAAAATGCTTGCCGCACGCTGGCTTGAAGTGCCTGTGACAATCTCGCTGGCTGTGATAGGCGCGATTCTAGCGATTTGCGCTGTGGTGTCCTCGTTCGCAGACAAAAATCCCGCGCGGCCGCCAGTCGAAAAAGTCGCCTCGCGCTGATTCCCTTTCACCAGGCTTCAAACGCGACGCTCCCATCACTCCTGTAGATCGAGTGCCTCTGAAAGCGTCCATCGTCGCGATGTGGAAAGTCACTGCGGAAGTGAGCGCCGCGGCTCTCTTCCCGGGCAACCGCAGCGCATAAGATCGCCCCAGCCACGCGCGTCAGCGACAGCCCTTCGAACAGCCGCCTGCTTCGATGTCCCCGCTTGTCGAAGTGCGCCAATTCCTCCTGGCACTCCGCCTGCGCACGCAGTCCGCTTTGCAGACCAGACGCGGAACGCAACAGTCCGCCGTCCGCCCAAATGGCGCGCCGCAAAGCGCGAATATGGTCGGCGACGAGCGCTGCGTCGCTTTCGTTTAGCGGTAATCCAGCGGGAAGATTGGATTCACCCGGCACAAGCTGCGCGCAATCTTCCACCATCGCCTGCGCCGCCCGCGCGCCGAAGACCAGTCCTTCGAGCAACGAATTCGAAGCCAATCGATTGGCGCCGTGCACGCCGGTACATGCGACTTCCCCCGCAGCATAGAGTCCACGCACTGACGTCCGACCCATCAGGTCCGTGCGAATGCCGCCCATCAGGTAATGCGCTGCAGGCCGCACAGGAATCAGGTCGCGCACGAGTTCAAGCGAATAGTTAGCCAGGAATCGACTGATCCCAGGAAATCGCTGCCGCAGATCGATGCCTCTCACATGGCGCATGTCGAGATGGACCACGCGCGCTTTTCCAAACTCGTCCATGCCCTCCCGTGTGATGGCACGTGCAACCACATCGCGAGGAGCAAGTTCAAGCAGCGGATGATAGCGCTCCATGAAGCGCTCGCCACGGTCGTTACGTAAGTAGGCTCCTTCGCCGCGAAGCGCCTCCGAGAGCAGAAAGCGAGGCGCTCCCGCCAGTGAAAACGCGGTGGGATGGAACTGGTAAAACTCCATGTCAGCAAGTTCGGCACCGGCATCGAGAGCCAGGGCAAGCCCATCGCCCGTCGCAACCTCGGGATTCGTGGTGTCGCTATAAACCTGCCCCGCGCCGCCCGCTGCGATAAGAACTGCGCCAGCGACGATCCGCTTGCAATCTTCAATCTGATCGCCGGCAGCCTTTGCCGAAGCCAGTTCCACTCCGATCACGCGGCCATCCGCCATCAGCAGTTTCGTAACCATCGTCCACTCGGCAAACTTGATCCGAGGATGCGCATGGGCAAGGGCCACCAGCGAACGGCTGATCTCTGCACCAGTTGCATCGCCGTTGGCGTGGAGTATCCGCGGCCGGGAATGCGCCCCTTCCCGCGTTCTCAACAGCCGTCCTGAAGCGCTATCAAATCGAGTGCCCCATTCGATGAGTTCAGCCACCCGTTCCGGTCCTTCGGCGACCAGCGCCTGCGCGGCAGGTCGATACACGAGACCATCACCCGCAGAAATGGTGTCTTCAAAATGCAGCTTGAGGTCTTCTTGATCTTCCGCTTCAGCAACGGCTATGCCGCCCTGTGCATAGTGGGTGTTCGATTCGCCGAGCGACTCTTTCGTGATGACGAGAACTTCCCCGTGATCGGCCAGTTTCACGGCTGCGCGCAATCCTGCCACGCCGGCGCCCATCACAAGGTAGTCCACTGAAGATCTCAAAGCCATCGGATTCGAGCCTATCATTTTGAGATATGCGCGGTTTCACCCATGCGCCGCGAATAAGCAGAGCGAGTCCGTAACCGCTGCCCACTTTCACAAACCGGGATTCATTGCGATGCCAGCTGGCCAATTACATAAGTACGCTTGTTTCCCGATGGAAATGCAGAAATCGTAACCCGCAGATTGCCGTTCGAGTCGCACGTATATTCCTCGCGCGCAAGCATTCCATTTTCGGCTGTCATCGGCGCCACAGTGACCGCCGACAGGTTCGCGCACTCCGAGAGACGAGAATCAAATGGAAACTGAATCTGTTCCCAGTTAGTGATTTCGCCAATCGGCTGCCCTTGTTCATCCAGCCTGGAGCATTCGAGATAGCGGAAATGACCGATATTATGAGCGGGCCGATAAGTGCGCTCTAGCCGCAAAGGGAGCTGCCCCTGCTCGGGCAAACGCATGCCACGAGGGAAAATCAAGTCGAAGACAATCGCCCGGCCCGACTCCGCTTCGCGCCATATACCAAAATTCTGATTGAACTGCTCATGCAGTTGCTCCGAACCTGAACCCGCACGAATAGCCAGCCCCACCGCGCTGGCTGATCGCATGTAGGCTGAGCGGCGTACCTTGCGCCCAAAGCTCTCCTTGAGAACTCGAGCGACCGGCGGAAGCTCCGATCCCCCTCCCGTCACGTACAACGTATCGAGTTGAGCGTCGGGGCGAGCCGAGAGCAGCTTCTCAACAATCTCCCGCGTTGATTCAATGATGGGCCGGCAGCGCTCGTAATACAGATCCACCGGAAATGTCACCTGCTCCAACTCTGGACGCACCCTTTCCAAATCAATGCTGATCTTCCGCGTGTTCGGACTCAGGGATTCTTTTTTCTCGCGGCACTCATCCAGCAGCACGCGGCGCTCCGACGTCGTGAGGGGCGACGGCAACTTCGCGACTTCCAGAGCGAAGTCCGCGAGTATCTCGTCAAAATCGTCTCCGCCTACTTGCGGCAATCCATCTGAAGCTTCAACCGTGTGCTCCGTCGCACCAAGCGTCAGGAGCGAAACATCGAACGTACCGCCTCCAAGGTCATAAACCAGCAGGCTTCCACCGGCCCGGTGTCTGCGCTCGGCGCTGTTGCGATAGGCGTATTCGATAGCCGCGGCCGA
>NZ_JBARMD010000654.1:0-2885 GCF_049802275.1 Occallatibacter sp.
GTGCAGAAAAGCTCGATGATGTCTGAAGCGACGTCCATGCGGCCTGCGGCGTTGATGCGGGGTGCCACGCGAAAAGCAATATCGAAGCTCGTGATCGGCTTGGTTGCGACATTAAGTTGAGCGGCCGCGAAGAGCGCGCGAAGGCCCGCTCCGACAGGCTTGCGCAACTCGCGCAGGCCCAGCGCCGCGATGACACGATTCTCGCTACGAAGCGGCACGGCATCGGCGATGGTCGCGATGGCGGCCATTTTGAGGAAACTTGGCAGCAGCTTGTCGCGGGTGCGCTCGGCATCGTGGCGCTCGAGCAGCGCCTGAGCAAGCTTGAGGGCGATCGACGCACCGCAGAGCGACTTCTCGGGATAGCCGCAGTTGTGCTGGTTGGGATTGAGAATGGCCAGCGCAATCGGGACGGCATCGTCGGATCGCGAAAGATGGTGGTCGGTGATGATGAAGTCGAGGCCGAGGCGTTGCGCGGTTTCTGCTTCGGCAAAGGCGCGCATTCCGGTGTCGACAGTGATGACGAGACGAACACCCTCGGTATAGGCGGCTTCGAGTACGGCGGATTGCAGTCCGTAGCCCTCGCGCAATCGATGGGGCACATGGAAGCGAACCTCGCCGCCGAGCAATTCAATTGTGGTCTTAAGCAAGACGACGGCGGTGGTGCCGTCCACGTCATAGTCACCGTAGAGCAGGATGGGTTCCTTGCGCGCGATGGCTGCTTCGACGCGCTCCACGGCCGTCTTCATGCCGAGCATAAGGAGCGGATTGTGGAGCTGTGCAATTTCAGGATTGAGGAACGCGAAAGCTTCGCCGGCGGTGGTGATGCCGCGAGCGATCAGGAGTTCGGCCAGTACGGCGGGAATCCGTGCAGCTTCGGCGAGCGCCAAGGCTTCCTGCGGATGAGGCTCGGCCAGGATCCAACGCTGACGTGGGGTGGCAAGAAGTGTGGCGCTGTTCGAAGCTGCGCTCGTCGCGCTCACCGAGCTTACTCGTCCTCTTCGTCGTGCTCGTGATCGTGGTCGTCGATGATGATGTCGTTAAAACTCTCTACATCTTCAAGCAAGGACTGGAAACGCTCGTACCACTCGGTGGTGGTTTCGTGCAGAAAGACAATCCCCTGGTAGATGAAGCCAAGCTGGATGTAGCCAACCATGCCGGCATACTTGCGCAGCCACTGCGCTTCTACGAGCTCGGACGCTTCTTCGTCGGGGAAGTTCATTTCGCCGGCTTCTTCGATGAGGCTATCGAGTTCTTCGCGTTCCAGGCGCATCTCGCTGAACGTGACGAAAGGCGCTCCGACGCGTTTGGCCATTTCGACGAAGTCTTTCCACGCGTCAGGATTGCTTTCGCCTTCCCATACGACAGAAGGGATGTCCTCGGTGATGTATCCCGGAAGACGTACGAGACCGTGGCCCTCGATGAAGGCCACCATATCGTCTTTCAGCGACAGAAGATTGTCCGTGCTCATAGTCAAGGAATCATTCTCTCAGATGGGAGTGAGGCGGGCAGGAGCAAATGTGGAAAGTTTGAGCCGATCTACGACCTGTAAGCTGGAGGTGGAGGAGTGACAATTGCCCCTGTTCGAGCACCACGTTTTTGTCTGCCATAATATCCGTCCCGAAGGCGCACCGCGGCCCTCGTGCACAGCCGATGGAAAGAGCGAATTACACACACAGTTACAGCAACTTTCAAAGGCTGCCGGCCTCGGAAACACAGTGCGCATCAACAAATCCGGATGCCTGGACCAGTGCGAGCATGGGCCTACGGTAGTGGTGTATCCCGAGGCTGTGTGGTACGGCCACGTGAAGCCCGAAGATGCGGCGGAGATTGTGCAGGAGCACCTGGTGAACGGTCGGCCGGTGGAACGGCTGCGCCTGCCCGATGCGTGCATCAATACGAAGAGCTGCCCGCATCGGGGTTAATCGAACTAGTCCATGGACTTGCATTATGTACACCGGGCGGTCTGATGCGGTATCCTGAAGTTTAGCTCATGATTTTTTCTCGCGAATACATTGGGTATCTCGCCCGCCGTACGGTCAAGCACCTTCTAGATGCCAAGCTGATCACCACCAGCGACTTGAAAGGCACAGAGGCGCGCGTCACGGAGGGCCTCACCGAGGAGCTTGCGCTCGAGGACCGCATCAACGAAGAAGTGCGCGTGATTCTCGACGCGTACTCCGACGAAATGCGCAAATCCGGGGCGCAATATGCCGAGATGTTCAAGAAGGTGAAGACCGAGCTCGCCAAGAAGTACAAGGCGGTGCTATGAGAATCAACCGTGACAAGCTGAACAAGCTTGCCCACACCGTGGCAGACACCCTGGCCGATATCGACGCTGTCGGCTTCAATGAAGATCGCAACACGATCCGCCAGGAAGCCCGCAAGGCCCTCGAAGAACTGCTAACGGAAGAGGCCCGCATCGACACAGCGGCCCGCCAGAAGATTGCCTCGCAGCGCAAGATCATCCTCGAAGGCTCGCAGGAGTGGGAGATTCTGTACCGCAAGTACTACAACGAGGAAGTGCGGAAACTGGGCATCTAAGGGCAAGTTCCCGGCCCAGTAAGCTTTGGCATACCATTGATTTTTTGATAGATTAAGAAGGCGGCTGGACTGGCCGCCCCCTCCATATGTGGCGCTATCGTCTAGGGGTTAGGACGTGAGATTCTCAATCTTAAAACACGGGTTCGATTCCCGTTAGCGCTACCAAGATTCTTCCAGAGAATTCCAAATGAATCCACTGAGACGCGATAACTCTTGAAAATTGGGCACCAGACGTCCAATTGAGACCATTGCTGGCCGTTGACATCCGGGGGCAACTGGGGGCAAGATTGGGGGCATGTGAGCAGCAAAGCAGAGGAGTTGCCCCAAATGCCAATAACTAATAC
>NZ_JBARMD010000655.1:0-1814 GCF_049802275.1 Occallatibacter sp.
CCGGGGACCCCCGCTTCACGGCAGAAGCCCTAGTTCTTTGCCGCGCTGGACGGCCTGGGTGCGGCGGGCAGCTCCGAGCTTATCGAATGTGCGGGAACAATGTGTCTTGACAGTGTTTTCTGACACGAAAAGCTGCGTGGCGATCTCGCGATTGCTCAATCCGCGCGCGATCAGGGTGAGGATCTCGAGCTCCCGTGGAGTGATGCCGAGTGCCTGCTGGCGGGTCGTATCAGGAGCGAAGGGACCGGCCGGGACAAGCACTTCCTTCACCACGACCGTTTCCCGAACAATTTCGCGACGGCCAGTTTCGCGATTGCGCGTAATCTTGAGGCCGAGCCATATGCCGAAGGCTGCGAACAGGATGGCAACGAGTGCGCCGTAGAGTTCAAAAGAGTGCTCGATGATGACGAAGCGGTATTCTGTGTATTGAAGCGTGGCGATCAGAAGGCCGCCTACGAGACCGAAGATGAGGACGTGGCGCTTCATGATGGCGTTGTGAAGAACTGGCTTTTTGAGCAACACTTGACCTGAGGCTAATGGCTGCCGGTCGACGATCTCACTCCTGCCACCGCTTCATAATCAGCGTCGCATTAATCCCGCCGAATCCAAATGAGTTCGACAACGCAACATCGAAGCTGTGCTTGACGGCCTTGTTCGGCACGTAGTCCAGGCGGCACTCGGGATCAGGATTATCCAGGTTAGCGGTCGGCGGCAATTCCTGGTTGATCAGAGCGAGCACTGTAATGCCCGCTTCCAGTCCTCCAGCACCGCCCAGCAAATGCCCGGTCATTGACTTCGTTCCGCTGATCTTCAGCTTGCCGCTTAGTGCGTGTTCGCCAAAAACCTGCTCGATCGCCTGCGACTCATTGCCATCGCCAGCCGGAGTCGATGTTGCATGCGCATTTACATAGCCCACGGCTTCCGCTTGAATCCCCGCATCCTTCAGCGCCGCGCGCATGCTGCGTTGCGCACCCGCGCCTCCCGGAGCGATGCCGGTCATGTGGTACGCGTCCGCGCTCATGCCATAGCCGATGATTTCGCCGAGGATCTTCGCGCCGCGCTTCTTCGCAAATTCGAGCTCTTCCAGAATCAGAATGCCCGCGCCTTCACCGATTACAAATCCGTCGCGATCCTTGTCAAAGGGCCTGCTCGCCTTGGTCGGTTCATCATTGCGCGTGGAAAGCGCACGCATCGAAGCAAATCCACCCACCGATAACGGAGTTACAGAAGCCTCTGCACCGCCTGCAATCATTGCGTCTGCATCGCCGTGCAAAATCATCCTCACCGAATCGCCAACTGAATTGGCACTCGTCGCGCACGCCGTGGCGGTAGCAGAAATTGGACCCTGCGCCCCATAGCGAATGCTGATCTGCCCGGCCGCCATGTTCACAATCACTGCAGGAATAAAGAACGGCGAAATCTTGCGTGGACCGCCATTCAGCAGGTTGGTGTGCTCGCGCTCGATGATCTCGAACCCGCCGATACCCGAGCCGATAAACACGCCCACCCGCTCGGCAATATCCGGCGTAATCTTCAGGCCGGACTGCTCCATCGCTTCCTGCGTTGCCGCAAAAGCAAAATGGATGAAGCGCCCCATCTTGCGCGCTTCTTTCTTGTCCACAAAATTTAGCGGGTCAAAATTCTTGACCTCGGCGGCAAATGTGACAGGAAATCCGGTTGTATCGAACCCTGTGATCGGCGCCATACCGCTGGCACCTGACACCAGTTTCTCCCACACTTCGGGGGCGGTGTTGCCCACACCGCACACCAGCCCAATGCCGGTGATCACGACTCGTCGGTTCACCGGCTACTTG
>NZ_JBARMD010000656.1:0-6081 GCF_049802275.1 Occallatibacter sp.
GCGCTATAAGCCCTCGTCACTGCGGAAACGCCAGTTCTCCTGCTCCACCTTCATGATGTATCTCGGCCTTGACCGTACGTACGATATCGAGCACCACACGATTGTCTTTGCCCGCAATTACAAGAAGAACATCCAGGCCATCACAAGTGGGCAGACAGACATGGAAGACGTATCGATGTATATCCGAAATGCGCAGAAGAACGATCCATATGGTGCTCCGGCCGGGCATTCTGCGCTCTACATTCTACTGCCAGTGGCGAACAACACCAGTGGCGTTTCGTGGCAGGAGTACAAGCAAATCTACCGTGAGAAGGTGCTGCAACTGCTACGGGAACGTACTCCATACGGCGATGTTTCGCAGCATATTCAGCAGGAACTGATCATCACACCCGAGGATTGGGAGAAAAGGCACTCAGTATTCCTCGGTGCAACGTTCAACATGGCGCATAGCTGGCATCAGATGATGTACCTCCGTCCCCACAATGAGTTTGAAGAATTTGAGAATTGCTATTTGGTTGGCGGAGGCACTCACCCGGGCAGCGGTCTGCCAACGATCTTTGAATCGGCACGCATCTCCGCAAACCTCATCTGTGAGAAGAACGAAATTCCTTTTCCTGTTTCAAAGCCATTGGAGTTGGCACTGGCGTGAATACCTTTAGTGCAGAGCAAAAGATGGAGTGCGCCCGCGCTGCGCAACCCGCTTGGGCAGCCTTGAAGGTAAAGGAGCGCTGCGCCTATCTTGGCAGGCTACGGGGTGAAATCGCGCGGCATTGCGATTCTATCTCTGCCTTGATTGCGCGCGACACAAGGAAACCGCATCTCGATGCGCTCGCCGGTGATGTACTAGTGACGCTCGAGCAGATTCGCTACTACGAACGCCATGCGGCAAAGATCCTTCAATCGCGGCGGAATGGCAAGCCGCTCTTCCTGTTTCACAGTGCTCGATTCGAAACTCATTTTGAGCCGCATGGCGTGGCTCTGGTCTGCGGTCCGTCCAATTATCCA
This sequence comes from Occallatibacter sp., assembly GCF_049802275.1. Taxonomy (NCBI): domain Bacteria; kingdom Pseudomonadati; phylum Acidobacteriota; class Terriglobia; order Terriglobales; family Acidobacteriaceae; genus Occallatibacter; species Occallatibacter sp. Next base: position 1,006 of record NZ_JBARMD010000656.1, read on the forward strand.
TTTCAGCTTTCTGTGATTCCCATGATTACTGCGCTTGCAGCAGGCAATGCGGTGATTCTGAAATGCTCGGAGCGGGCGCCTGAGACAGCAGCGCTCATTGCGGAGCTGTGCGCACGAGTGAACTTTCCGCAAAACCTTGTGCAGGTGATACACGGAGGGCCGGAGGAGGCGGAAGCGCTGCTGGACGCCAGGCCGGACTTCGTTTTCTTTACCGGAAGCAGCCATCACGGGCAACTGGTGGCACAGAGAGCAGCTCGCCAACTGATTCCTGCCGTTCTTGAACTAGGAGGCAAAGACGCGAGCATTGTCTTTGAGGACTGCCATCTTGACCGGGCTGTAGAGGGTATAGCATACGGTGCGTTCTCAAACTCAGGGCGCGTGTGCGTGGCTGTGAAGCGCGTGTACGTCCACGAGTCAATCTTTGAGAAATTCGTTGCAAGGTTGAAGGTTCGGATTTCTGCCCTCAGTGTGGGAGACGCGCCCGATTCGGACTTGCGCCCGCTGTCCTCAGCTGCGCTTTCCATGCATCTCGAACTCGTAGACGATGCGCTCTCACGTGGGGCTGCGCGGTTTCCGACTGAGGATGTAGCAACGGGCGGCCCAGTACTGCTGACCGATGTACCGGCAGAGGCTCGCATCCTCACTGAGGAGTCGTTTGGTCCCGCATTGATTGTCAAGTCGTTCCGTAACGAGTCGGAGGCGATTGCACTGGCAAACTCAAGCCCGTTTGCCCTCAGCAGCAGCGTGTGGACTCGGAATAGCGCGCGAGCACGACGTGTTGCAGCACGGATGTCGGCGGGCAGCTGCGCAATAAACGACGTGATTCGAGTGATTGCGAACCCATATGCCTCGTTCGGTGGAAACGGCAAAAGCGGCTACGGGCGCTATCACGGACCTGAAGGGCTGCGATCCTTCTCGCGCATCAAGACGGTGATGCACACCAGAGACCGCAACGCCAGCCAAATCAATTGGTTTCCGTTTACCTGGCGCACCCGCAAGCAGCTGACACAACTCATTCGGCTCCGACACGGCGCGCTAGATGTGCTTTCGCAGATGAGCCGCGTTCTCCCTCTGGCTGCACTGGCGGCTCTACTCTGCATTCAAAGTTCAGCGCACGCGAGGCAAACAACGCGCCTGTCTGTGGATGTGCAACTGACAGGAGATGCACACGGCGAGCTGGCCTACCTGGTCTTTGCGTCAGCGTCGGGGTTTCCGGGCGCGAGAGATAAGGCTCTTCTCCACGGATTTCTGCCCATTCAGCCGCATATGGAGCGGATAAAGCTTGACGTCGACCTGCCACCGGGAACGTATGCGGTGACCGTATACGAAGATCTGAACGGCAATCACAAACTCGATCACAACTTAATCGGCATTCCGCGCGAACCGGTGGGGGCTTCGAACAATCCAAATGGACGTTTCGGACCACCTCGATTTTCAGAGTGTGCCTTTAGCTTGGGAAACATCCCCCAAACCATCGCGATCAATATTGTGAAGGCACTATGAGATCTGAAGAAAAAGGGAAAAGAGTCGTCGTTATCGGAGCTGGGATCGGCGGCATGTCCGCTGCCATCATGCTTTCGCGCAAAGGCTTTCGGGTGACACTTCTTGAAAAGAATCAGCATGTGGGCGGCAAGCTGAATCAGCTTCAGGTTGGCGGATTCAGCTTTGACCTAGGACCCTCAATCTTTACGCTGCCGCAGGTCTTCCGTCCCGTGTTTGAGGGCGATGGCAAACGCCTTGAGGACTATATCAGCCTGCAACGGCTTGATCCGCAGTGGCGCAACTTCTTCGAAGACGGGACCATTCTGGACCTTTGGGAAGATGTAGAGAAGATGCGCGCCGAACTGGCTCGCTTCGGGCCAAACATTTTTGAAGAATACAAACAATTCCTCGCCTATTCGCGCCGTCAGTACGAAATTGTGGAGAGCGGATATCTCAACCAAGGTCTGGACACTTTTGGCCAGTTCCTTCGCTTTTACGGCTGGCGCGATGCACGAGATCTCGATTACATGCATTCCATGTCAGGCAGCATCTACAAGCGCATGAGCAATCGCTATCTGCGTGACATCTTCGAATACTTCATCAAGTATGTCGGCTCGAGCGCGCTCGATTCGCCTGCCTTCATGAACCTTATGCCCAATATCCAGATGCAGTTCGGGATGTGGTATGTCTCCGGCGGCTTGTATGAACTTGCACTCGCTTTCAAAAAGCGCCTTGAAGAGACCGGCGTGGACGTGCGGCTGGGACATGAGGTCGTGCAGATTGATAGAGACGGCAAAACCGTTACAGGTGTACAGGCGAAAGATCAGAATGGCTCTTTGTGCACTATGGTAGCCGACTTCGTGATTTCCAACATGGAAGTCATTCCGGCGATGAAAAAGCTCCTCGGGTCGCCGGCAGGCGTGATGAAGAAGTTCAGGCGCTTTAAGCCGGCCTGCTCGGGCCTGGTTGTGCATCTTGGGCTCAATCGCATCTATCCTCAGCTTGCTCATCACAACTTCTTCTACTCGTCCGATCTGCATGCCCATTTCCGGCGCGTATTTCGCGAAAACAAACTTCCTGACGATCCGACCCTTTACGTGGTTGCTCCGACTCGTAGTGATCCTTCTCAAGCTCCGGAAGGTTGCGACAACATCAAGATTCTTCCGCATATCCCCGCGATCGACGAGCAAAATCCTTATACCCGTGAGGACTATCTTGCGTTGAAGGAAGTCTGCATCCACAAGCTCGAGCGCATGGGCGTTAAGGATCTGCGCAAACATATTGTTGTTGAAGACTTCTGGACACCTCTCGACATTGAAGCCCGTTACGCTTCAAATCGAGGATCGATCTACGGTGTCGTGTGCGACCGTCGCAGCAACTTTGCATTCAAGGCACCAAAACGGAGCTCGCAATTTGAGAATCTGTTCTTTGTCGGTGGAAGCGTGAATCCAGGAGCCGGAATGCCCATGGTTTCACTCAGCGGACAACACGTGGCACGGATGATCACCGAACAGGCAGAACCAGGAGCGTAATGATTTTTGCAGCATTGCTGTGCGTGGTGGGGCTTGCTTCAGGTTTCCTTCTCCTGCGGCGGATACCAACGTGCGCTGAGACTCAGTCGGACGCTGCGGTTGATGTGTCTGTCATCGTCCCTGCTCGAAATGAGGAGAACAATCTTCCCCGTTTGCTGCGATCGATTGCGACATCCACTTCACGGAAGGTTGAAGTCCTGGTCATTGACGACCACTCAACCGACCGCACTGCACGTGTCGCGCGCGAACTCGGTGCGGCAGTTATTTGCTCAGAGCCGCTGCCTGTGGGATGGACGGGAAAGACGTGGGCCTGTTTCCAGGGAGCTCAGCACGCTTCTTGCGGTCTCTTGCTTTTTCTGGATGCCGATACCTACTTCGCTTCAGGTGGTCTTGACCGTCTGGTCGCGCGGTGGCGACGTGAGGGCGACCCTGGATTGTCAATTTCATTGCTCCCGTATCACGTGATGCAAACGGCGCAAGAACAACTCTCGCTGTTCTTCTTTCTTCTGATGGCCGCCGGGGCCGGCGGCTTCGGTGCGTTTGGCAGAGCCAGACTTTTCGGCCAGTCGCTTCTTATCCCCAAAGAGACTTACTCCGCAGTGAACGGGCACGCAGCTGTTCGCAGCTTCGTCCTTGAGAATCTCAACCTCGCCAATCTTCTCCACGATGGTGGAAACCATGTGATGTGCCTGAGTGGTCGCGACACGCTTCAAATGCGCATGTTCACCGAAGGCTTTCGCCAAATGTCGGATAGCTGGACCAAAGCCTTTGTCCACGGTGCGTCGCAATCGGGTAGCGCGGTGCTTGCCTGCTCGACTGTATGGGTTGCGTCATTGTGGGTAGCCGCGATTGCGCTGATTGTTCCCTCGACGCTCGCTGCCTCTTTTGGCTTGGCCTACTTGCTTTTCAGTTTGCAGCTGTTTTGGCTTGGCCGCCAACTGGGAAACTCTCACCTCGCGGCCTGCCTCTTCTATCCGCTTCCCCTTGCTTACTACTGCGTTATCTTTGCACGCTCGGCCCTGCGACGCGCTGCAGGGCAGAAGACCGTCTGGAGAGGCCGCGAAGTATGAATTCGCTGGTCTGGGTGGCAAACATTCTGGGATGGCCCGTGGTGCATCTCACCATCGGTTTTGTGTCAGTACGCCTGCCTTCGGAATTCTTTGCACGTGACAATTGGCTGACGGCACCACGATGCTGGGAGACGAACGGACGACTCTACCGCGACTGGATGGGCATCCGGAAATGGAAGTCCTTGCTTCTGGACGGAGCACCTTGGTTTGGAGGCTTTGCGAAGAAGAAGCTGTCAGCAAGAAAAACGGAGTATCTCCAGCACTTCATTCTTGAGACGCGTCGTGCCGAGCTTGCCCACTGGTGCATGTTTGCCTGCCTCCCTATCTTCTTTCTTTGGAATCCCCCTTGGGCATGTTGGGTGATGACTGCATACGCTGTGGGGGCCAATCTTCCCTGCATTTTCGCACAGCGCTACAACCGCCTCGCGCTCTCCCGTGTGGCGCAGAGCCGGCGCCGGGCGTTTGCCAAAGCATGAGCCAACCGTCGCGCAAACTCGATCAGGCAACGCGCCGACGCCGCTACCTGATCCATCTCACCTGCGCTTCTAAAGCACGCAGCGAATCTCGCCAATACGTTGTTCGAATCCAATCCTGGACATCTCGCTCGAGAGCTCAGCCTGAAAGACACGAGCGCCTCTTCAATGATGAATACGAGCTGGTTGAAGCCGTGAATCCTCTTCTTCCTGATGGTTCTGATGTTCGAGACGTCCTCGGCCACATTGAATGCAACGACGGCTTCTTTTATCTTCTGCATCTCACAGCTGAACAAGCACGAAGATTGGGCTGGCACAGATAGACCGCAAGCGGCTATGGTGTTGATCTTCCGGCGGATTCCCTTTGGAACAGCGGGCCAGCGGCGCTGCGGCCGATATCGGGATCATAATCCGATAAATAATGAGGTGGCCCAGTGTTTACAAATCCAGTCCACCTGAACGTAAAGCCGGCTTCGGCGGACTACCGGCTTGAATAGAAGTAGCCTCAGGGCTAAGTCA